>JAAZHL010000092.1 GCA_012510755.1 Leucobacter sp. | reverse complement strand
ACTGCCTTGCCGATCACGTACGATGATCCACTGCCCGAGAAGAAGTCGTGGTTCTCGTCTGCGTTCGGCGAGAGCGACGACAGAATGGCCGGGTTGACGTCGGTCATCTCTTTCGGGAACATCGGCTCGTAGCCGAGGTTCATGAGCGCCTTGTTCGCGTTGTAGTGCAAGAACTTCTTGACGTCTTCAGTGAGCCCGACCGGGTCATAGAGGTCCTGCGTGTAAAGCACCTCGTTCTCGTAGAGGTCATAAAGCAGGCTGAAGACATAGTCTTTCAACTCCTCCTGACGCTCAGGCGACTCCTTAGCAACAGCGACCTGGTACTTGTAGCCGATGTAGTATCCGTGCACGGCCTCGTCACGAATGATGTGGCGAATGAGGTCAGCCGTGTTGGTGAGCTTGGCCTTTGATGACCAATAGATCGGCAGGTAAAAACCTGAATAGAACAGGAAAGACTCGAGTAGCGTAGACGCGACCTTACGCTTCAGCGGGTCATCGCCTTTGTAATAGTCGATGATGATCTGAGCTTTTTTCTGCAGGAAAGGATTCTCAGTTGCCCAGCGAAACGACTCATCAATCTGTTGCGTCGATGCCAGAGTCGAGACGATCGAAGAGTAGCTCTTCGCGTGCACCGACTCCATGAACGCGATGTTGGTGTAGACAGCTTCTTCGTGAGGGGTGACGGCATCCGGAATCAACGAGACCGCGCCAACCGTGCCCTGAATCGTGTCTAGCAAGGTGAGACCAGTGAAGACACGCATGGTCAGTAGTTTCTCGTCTTCGGTAAATGTCTCCCACGATTGCACATCGTTCGACAACGGCACTTTCTCGGGCAACCAGAAGTTGTTGACCAGACGATTCCAGACCTCAAGGTCTTTTTCATCTTCAATGCGGTTCCAGTTAACTGCTTTAATCGCGTGACCGAGCTTGAAAGGCTGGGGATTCATGTTTTCCTTCTTCTTGCCCTACTGATCTAAATTTTGTGCCGCATCGTCAAGACAGTGCCTACAGCTGTCTTTGAAGACATTCATGTTGGTGTGATAGCGCGTATGTGCACTTCTCACACTGGACGGCTTCGGGACTCCCTTTTGAGCTGCTGACATTTTAGCCCGAGTTTCTCCACTGGCTGTCTTTCCGAAATTAGGATTCTTCTCTCCTTGCCTCTGCTCAGATAGAAGTTTTCGAGCTTCAGACGAAAGCTTCCTGCCGTATGCGGGATGTTCTGCGCCGAACTTGCCGTAATTTACGTTATTGACCCCGGCGTTCGTGCCTTTTCTCTGCTGCGACCAACGCCGCTTCTGCTCTTCAGAGTGGCTCCTTCCCCACATCGGGTTCAGGCTCCCGGGCAAAGAAACACCCTTGCGACCTTTGTTTCGCTCGCTCATCTCTTTGCGTCGGCCGTCAGTCCACTGCACTCCTTTGGGGCCAAGACCGCCCTCAGTGAGATTTAAGAGGCGATCACCCGAATTACGAAAGAGGGTAATCCATGCTTCTTCTGCTTCTCCGAGCAGCTCTCGGTCGCCTGCAACAGCCTCAAGCGAAATCACTTCATAGTCTTCGGCATTTTGTTTACGCAACCAGCTATAGAAGGGTGTCTTTCTGCCTCGTCGAGCCTGCGCACGATGTTCACCACGACGTCTAAGCAACGACTTTGTGGTCTGTCCAACATAGCGAACCTCGCCATCTCGAGTAGAGCGAAAAGCATACACCCTGCCGATTATTGGCTCGCCGACTCCAAAATCTGGAGTCCACTCAGTTTCGCTGATCATTGCTTACAACATGCAAGACACGCACTGCTCGAGCTCAGTCCCCTCGAGCGCGAGCTGGCGCAGACGAATGTAGTAGATCGTCTTAATACCCTTGCGCCATGCGTAGATCTGCGCCTTGTTGATGTCACGCGTGGTCGCCGTGTCTTTGAAGAACAGCGTCAACGACAGGCCCTGATCGACGTGCTGCGTGGCAGCGGCGTAGGTGTCGATGATCTTCTCGGGACCAATCTCATACGCATCGTCGTAGTACTCGAGGTTGTCGTTCGTCAAGAACGGTGCCGGGTAGTACACGCGACCCAGCTTGCCCTCTTTACGAATCTCGATCTTCGAGGCGATCGGGTGGATCGAGCTCGTCGAGTTGTTGATGTACGAGATCGAGCCGGTCGGGGGCACCGCCTGCAGGTTCTGGTTGTAGATGCCGTGCTGCTGCACGCTTGACTTCAGTTCGAGCCAGTCAGCCTGCACGGGAATCTCAACACCGGCATCAGCGAACAGCCCGCGTACACGCTCGGTCTCGGGAGTCCACTCGCGAGCGGTGTACTTGTCGAAGAACTCACCCGACGCGTACTTCGAGTCAGCGAACCCCTCGAAGGTCTGGCCACGCTCGATGGCGATCTTGTTCGACGCACGCAGCGCGTGGTAGAGCACCGTGTAGAAGTAGATGTTCGTGAAGTCGATGCCCTCTTCGCTGCCGTAGTGCACGCGCTCGCGTGCCAGGTAGCCGTGCAGGTTCATCTGGCCAAGACCGATGGCGTGTGACTTGTCGTTGCCATCTTCGATCGACCGCACCGAGGTGATGTGGCTCATATCGCTCACCGCAGTGAGCGCACGAATCGCAAGCTCAACACTCTCACCGAAGCTCTCGCCACCGTCCATCGCCATGGCAATGTTCATCGAGCCGAGGTTGCACGAGATATCTTTGCCGATCTCGTTGTAGCTGAGGTCTTCGTTGTAGGTCGTTGGGGTGTTCACCTGCAAGATCTCGCTGCACAGGTTCGACATGTTGATGCGGCCCTTGATTGGGTTCTCGCGGTTCACAGTGTCTTCGAAAACGATGTAGGGGTAGCCCGACTCAAACTGCAGCTCGGCAACCGTCTGGAAGAAGTGACGCGCGCTAATCTTCGTCTTGTGAATGCGTGCGTCGTTGACCATCTCGTAGTACTTCTCAGTCACCGAAATATCGCCGAATGGCACACCGTACACGCGCTCGACATCGTAGGGCGAGAAGAGGTACATATCTTCGTTCTTCTTGGCCAGTTCGAAAGTGATGTCTGGCACCAATACGCCGAGCGACAGCGTCGTAATACGAATCTTCTCATCAGCGTTCTCATGCTTGGTGTCAAGCAACTACATGATGTCGGGGTGCTGTGCACTGAGGTACACCGCACCCGCACCCTGGCGGGCACCGAGCTGGTTCGCGTAGCTGAAGCTGTCTTCGAGCAGCTTCATCACGGGAATGATGCCCGACGACTGGTTCTCAATCTTCTTGATCGGTGCACCCGACTCACGAATGTTCGAGAGCGACAGCGCCACACCACCGCCACGCTTCGAGAGCTGCAGCGACGAGTTGATTCCGCGCGAGATCGACTCCATGTTGTCTTCGATGCGCAGCAAGAAGCACGACACGAGCTCGCCGCGCTGTGCCTTGCCGAGGTTCAAGAAGGTAGGGGTTGCCGGCTGAAAACGACCAGAGATGATCTCGCGCACGTAGCCCCGCGCCAGTTCTTCATCGCCCTGAGCCAGGCCGAGTGCGACCATGAGCACGCGATCCTCGAACCGCTCAAGATAGCGCTCGCCATCAAACGTTTTCAGTGCGTACGAGGTGAAGAACTTGAACGCGCCGAGAAACGTCGGAAACCGAAACTTCATCGCGTAGGCCTCGTCGCGCAACTGCTCGATGAACTGCATCGAGTACTGCTCGATCAGTTCTTTCTCGTAGTAGTCATTGTCGATGAGGTAGCGCATGCGCTCTTCGAAGTTGTGGAAGAACACCGTGTTCTGGTTGACGTGCTGCAAGAAGTACTGACGCGCAGCTTCACGATCTTTATCGAACTGAATCTTGCCGTCGGCGTCGTACAGATTGAGCATCGCGTTCAGCGAGTGGTAGTCCATGTCGCTGACCTTCGACGACTCGAGACCGCGCTCCATCACTGCTGTTTCCAAAACTGCTCCAATCCATTCTTCACTGCGATGACATCGTCAGGGGTTCCAAAAAGTTCAACTCTGTACAGGTAGGGCACCTGCAGTTTGCGGGCGATGATGTCGCCTGCAAGGCAGAAGGCCTCACCGAAGTTGGTGTTGCCTGCCGCAATGACCCCACGGCACAAGTTGCGGTTTTGCTCGACGTTGAGAAACCGAATCACTTGTTTGGGAACAGCCCGGGTTTCGGGGCCGCCACCATAGGTGGGGACAACGAGCACATACGGGTCTTCGACCAGCAGTGGCACGTCTTTGCTATAGAGCGGTATGCGCTTTGCCGAGAGGCCGAGCTTCTCAACAAAGCGCTTAGTGTTGCCAGACACGCTCGAGAAGTACACCAGCTGTGCTGGCTCGTGTGCTGCCTGGTCGACCATGTCGAAGCGATCAACCCGCTCGACAAGCCCGCTGACCATGACTAATCAGCGAGGCGAGACGCGAGCGCTGAAATCTTGTCTGGGCGAAAGCCCGACCAGTGCTCATCGTCGGTTACCACCACAGGCGCCTGCAAGTAACCAAGTTCTTTGACCGTCTCGAGTGCTGTCGGGTCTTCTGAAAGATCGACAATGTCGTACTCAATACCCTGGCTGTCGAGCGCCCGGTACGTTGCATTGCACTGCACGCAAGACGGCTTCGTGTAGACGGTTGTTGCCATGCTTATTTCCTTTCACATAAAAACTGACGCACCCGCTTGAGGCACTACATATAGTGAATCATATGAAGTGCGACCACAACATGATGTAGTTACACCATTGTAGTTTTCCACCGAGAATTCACCGATTGCACACCCCACCTGGGGAGAGGAGTTGGCACGATTCTGCGCCCAATCTTGAGTTATCCACAGGCACGGGTCGGCGAAAGAATTTTTCTTCACACACCCCGCTCGGCGTGTCGTGCACGTGTCGCCGACACACCCCAGATCAGAGCCCGTGGGGTGGCTCAACACCCACAATCCACGCGCCCGTCACTACCTATAACTACAACGTAGGGGTGACCACCGACATTCCCAGATCGGCCACCGATTCAGGCACTTCTCAGACGTGATGGTAGGGGCGCCCGGCAGCAATTTCTTGCGCGCGATACAGCTGCTCTACCAGGATCAACCGCACCAGCTGGTGCGGAAACACGAGCTTCGAAAGACTCCACACAAAGTTTGCTCGCTGGCGCACACGGTCATCGACGCCGTAGGCCCCGCCAATGACGACCGCGACCTGGCGAGCCGAGTCGAACGCACCCTGCAGCGTGCGGGCAAGCTCGGGCGAATCAACATTGCGGCCCCGCTCATCGAGCAACACCACAAACGCGTCGCGGTCGAGCTTTGCCAACAACCGATCGCTCTCTTCAGCCCTCGCAGCCTCACCCTCACGAGCCGAGTGCGGCAACAACTGCCACGTCACGTCGAAGGGCTTGCGCAGTCGCTGCTCGTACCGTGCGATGCCGTCGGTGACCCAGCTTTCATGTTTCTTGCCGATTGCGAACACTCTAACGCCCACACACACCACCTAACCGATGCCGAGACGGCATCGGCGCTAGCGTCGCAATGAAGGCCAGAAATGGCCTTCGCCCCAAGCTCCAGCGCGCATGCTTTTTACCTACCGCAAAGATGCGCACGCTCATCGCGGGCACCTAATCGCAGACGCACACCCCATCAATCGACCCGTACGGTCTCAAGGTATGCGGCAATGCGCGAGATCGCCTCAGCCAGCACCGGCACCCTCGGCAACGTCACGAAACGCAGATGGTCGGGCGTCGCAAGGTTGAACCCGCGGCCGTTCGTCACCATCACCCGCGTCGCCCGCAGCAGCTCAATCACAAAATGCTGGTCATCTTGAATCGGGAACCGCGCAGGGTCATGCTTCGGAAACAGGTACATCGCACCTCCCGGCAATACGCAGCTGACGCCCTCGATTTCGCTCAGCAGCCCGTGGGCCACGTCACGTTGGTCGCGCAGCCGGCCCCCCGGCTGGCACAGTTCAGCAATGCCCGACCAGTTCGAGTCGGGCGACAGCGCCGCCGGAATCGCGTATTGCCCTGGCACATTCGCGCACATGCGCATGTTGGCCAACAGCGTGAGCCCCTCAAGAAAATCGACCGCAATGTCGCGGTTGCCAGAGGCCACCACCCAGCCCGACCGGTACCCGGCCACACGCTGCACCTTCGACAACCCGCTGAACGTCAAGCACAGGGTCTCGGTGGCGTGCAGGGCTGCGTACTCGTGCGTTGCGTCGTCATACAGAATGTGGTCGTAAATCTCGTCGGCCATCAACACCAACCCGTGCCGCTCGGCAAGCGCAGCAAACCCGCGCACGAGCTCGGCCGAATACACTGCACCCGTGGGGTTGTTGGGGTTGATCAGCACGATGCCCTTGGTTGCGGGCGTGACGAGCTCTTCGATGGCGGCGAGGTCGGGCATCCACCCGTTGGTTTCGTCGCACGGGTAGTGCACCGCGCGCCCACCAGAGAGTGTCACCTGCGCGGTCCACAGCGGGTAGTCGGGCGAGGGCACGAGCACCTCATCACCGGGGCTGACGAGCGCCTGCAACACCAGCGAGATGAGTTCGCTGACCCCGTTGCCGATCAGCACATGCTCTGGGCTCACGTCTGCCACGCCAAGCTCGGTGTAGTGACGGGCCACTGCCTCTCGCGCCGGCAAGATGCCCCGCGAGTCGCTGTACCCCTGAGCCACGGGCAGCGCCTGCCGTAACGCCTCAACAATTTCGGGCGGAGCCTCAAAGCCGAACGGCGCCGGGTTGCCGATGTTCAGCTTCAGAATCTCGTGCCCAGCCTGCTCGAGGCGCTCGGCCTCTTGCAGAATTGGGCCCCGCACGTCATAACGAACCCCAGCTAATTTGCTTGATTGAGTAATAGGCCGCACAAAAAAATCTTACTGCCCTGGGCGGTCGCGAAGGTTCAGCTCTGCTGAGCGTAGAGTTCTGCGTAGTTGCCCCCGAGCTGAATAAGCTCGGCATGGGTGCCCTGCTCGATGATGCGACCCGCCGAAACCACGTAGATGCGGTCTGCGTCAACCACGGTTGACAGTCGGTGCGCGATCGCGATGGTGGTGCGGCCGCTGCGGGCGTCGTCGAGTGCCCGTTGCACGATGCGCTCGTTGAGTGTGTCGAGGGCGCTCGTGGCCTCGTCAAGCACCAACACGCGCGGGTTTTTCAGCAGCACCCGGGCGATTGCGATTCTCTGCTTTTCGCCGCCCGAGAGCCGGTACCCGCGCTCGCCCACGATGGTTTGGTAGCCGTGCTCGAACGACGCGATGGTGTCGTGAATGTTCGCGTGCTTGGCGGCCTGCTCGATTTCTTCTTGCGTCGCGTCTGGCTTGCCATAGCGAAGATTTTCGAGGATCGAGGCATGGAAGAGATAGGGCTCTTGCGTGACGACGCCGATACGCCGCATGAGTGACTCTTGCTTGAGGTCGCGCACATCATCGTTGCCGTAGCGAACCACCCCAGACGACGCCTCGTAGAGCCGGGCGGTCAGCGAGCCTATAGTGGTTTTACCAGAACCCGAGGCGCCCACGAACGCCACGAATTCACCGGGTTCGACGGTGAACGACACGTCGTCGATGGTTGGCCGCGTGTCGGGCGCGGCGTCGGGGTAACGAAACACGACGTGTTCGAACTGCACGCGGCCGGCCTCACCCGGCGCGTCGCTCGGCTCACGCGCATCGACCGCGTCGACGATCGCCGGCTGCAGGTCAAGGTACTCGAAGATGCGGGCGAAGAGTGCACTCGAGGTCTGCAGGTCGAGCGCCACCCGCATGAGAGCCATCATCGGGAACAGGAGT
>JAAZHL010000091.1 GCA_012510755.1 Leucobacter sp. | reverse complement strand
GTTGTTTCGAGTCCATGGCTTCAACTCTAGCGCGCAGACGTTGCCGCGCGAAACACTATCTGCCCTGCACGGCGAGACACGGTCGCGCCCGGCACTTGAATGGGGCCCTGACCCCGCCAATCGGTGATGAGCGACGCAATCGCAAGGGTGTGCCCCCGCGTCAGTTGCGTGCCGAGCAAGCGCCGCGCGGCGAGCCTGATTACCCGGTTTCTGAGTGCGCTCGGTTGGTCAGCGAGCGCCGACACGGCAAGTGCTGCGGTGTGCGGCACATGTGTGAGGTCGAGGATCGCGTCGCACAGCTTACTCGCGAGAGCGTCGAGCGCGTCTGCGTCTTCGCGGGCGAGATCTGCGCTTCGCGCCAAGTTGGCTGCGACCGCGTGCCCCAGTTCAGCCTGCATGACGGGCAACACTTGATTGCGCACGCGCACGCGAGTAAATGTCGGGTCTGCGTTGTGGGGATCTTGCCACGGGTCGAGCCCAACCTCGCGGCAGGCGGCAACAGTCGTGTCGCGAGTGACCTCAGACCGCTCGTCCAGCAGTGGTCGTACGAGCAACACAGTGTCAGCGAGCGGACGAACGGGTGGAATGCCCGCGAGGCTGCGCGTGCCTGACCCGCGTGCCAAGGCCAGCAGCACCTGTTCAGCCTGGTCATCGCGGGTGTGCGCGGTGAACACCCACGCGGCACCAAGCTCGACGGCGACCTGCGAGATCGCGTCATACCTGGCGGTACGCGCGGCGGCCTCGGTGGCGCCATCACTGCCGTCTCGGCGCACAGCAACATGCACCGTGCGTACGATCACGGGTGCGAGCCCGAGCGTGGTGGCCTGTGCAGCGGCGGCCTGGGCCACCTCGGCCGAGCCCGGTTGCAGCTGGTGGTCGATGATGACCGCGCCGATTCTGGCACCAGCGGCAGCGGCTTCGAGCGCGGCAGCGGCGGCGAGCGTGAGCGAGTCGGCTCCGCCAGACAGTGCCACAAGCGCGAGTGGTCGTTGTGGGGTTTGCTCCGCGAGCGACTGCGGGCGCAGTCGCTGATCCTCGGCTCTCTCGTGTTGCAAGGCAGCCAGCGTGTGCCGCACGGCCAACCGCACCCGCATCATCGCGGGGGTTCGCACTGCATGAGACATGTGCTCCACGCTACTCGCTTTGTGGGCAGGCAAATTTGAGCAGCATGACGAATGGTGATTTCGCGCGATACTCTTACATGTGCAGACTTCTGCACAGAAACTTCACCATCACACTAACGCTAGGAGCGTGCATGACCGCCGCATTTGACGCCGTCATCGAGATTCCCAAGGGCAGCCGCAACAAGTACGAGGTCGACCACGAGACCGGTCGTGTTTACCTTGACCGGGTGCTCTACACCGGGTTCGTCTACCCGACCGATTATGGGTTCTTCGAAGAGACCCTCGGCGAAGACGGCGACCCGCTCGACGTGCTCGTGCTGCTCGACTACCCCGTGTTCCCTGGTGTGGGCATCAAGGTGCGGCCCGTGGGCGTGCTCAAGATGAGTGACGAGGCTGGTGGCGACGACAAGGTGATCGCGGTGCAGCACAAAGATCCACGTTGGTCGCACATTCAAGACGTCGCAGACATTCCCGAGTACACCCGCAAAGAGATCGAGCACTTCTTTGAGCACTACAAAGACCTCGAGCCTAACAAATGGGTGAAGGTCGATGCATGGGGTTCGGCAGCAGACGCCGAGCAGCTCATCGTTGAGGCGCAAGAGCGCCTCGCCGCCCAGGGTCACTGACCGAAACCGCATGGTGCGGGCGTGCAGCGTCGCACCCGCACCATGCGGCTGAACTGAGGAGCGTGCCGGTGGGCAAGTCAGACAAGCAGAAGCACAAGCAGAAACAGAAGGCTGAAGCTGCAGAGACGGTTGAGGCGGTTGATACGGTGGTCGACGAAACAGTCACCACCGCGAGCGCCACCTTCATCATGGCCGCGCACGATCAGGTCGATGTTACTCCCGAGATCGACGAGATCGGTGAGTTGATGCGCAAGATCAACCCACCGAAACACGACCACAGCCCTGACGCTGCGTGGCGACAAGGGCACCCCTACGACACCAAGATCAGCAGGCGTCAGTACGTGAACCAGAAACGCAAACTGCAGATCGAGCTGCTCAAGCTGCAGGCCTGGGTCAAAGAAAAGGGCGAGAAAATCGTCATTCTCTTCGAAGGGCGAGACGCGGCTGGCAAGGGTGGGGCAATCAAGCGCTTCACCGAGCACATGAACCCCCGTGGCGCCCGGGTGGTGGCGCTCGAGATTCCGACCGACCGCGAACGTTCGCAGTGGTATTTTCAGCGATACGTCGCTCATCTACCTGCGGCTGGCGAGATCGTGATGTTTGATCGCTCGTGGTACAACCGGGCCGGTGTCGAACGTGTCATGGGCTATTGCACGCCGCAGCAGTACCTTGAGTTCACCCGGTCGGCCCCCGAGTTCGAGAGCATGCTCGTCAAATCAGGCGTGCACCTCATCAAGTTCTGGTTCTCGGTCGGCCGCGCCGAACAGCACGAGCGATTTGTGTCGCGTGGTGGCGACGAAGTCAAGCAGTGGAAGCTCTCGCCCACCGATCTCGCGTCGCTCGATAAATGGGACGAATATACGCAAGCAAAAGAGGCGATGTTCTTCTACACTGACACCCCACAAGCCCCGTGGACAGTGGTCAAGTCAAACGACAAGAAACGGGCACGTCTCGAAGCAATTCGCTGGGTGCTGTCGAAGTTCGACTACCCGAACAAAGACCACCGGGTGGTTGGCAAACCAGACCCGAAAATCATCGGCACGCCCGCCGAGATCTACGACGAGGGTGAGACCCCCACCGGCTCTTTCCCGGTCGTGAAGTAGCAGTAGGAGCACGAGAGTCACAGTGAGTGAGATGACAAGCGTATGGCCGAGCTAGGCGGCACGTTGCGTAACCTGCGGTTTCTGCTGCCCTCTCGCGACGACTACAGCGGCCTGGGCCGCACGTGGCGCGCAGACCTGCTCGCAGGGCTGACGGTCGGCATCGTCGCGCTGCCGCTCGCATTGGCGTTCGGCGTGAGCTCAGGCGTAGGCGCCGAGGCGGGGCTCATCACCGCAATCGTTGCCGGTATCGTGGCGGCCATTTTTGGTGGCTCGAATGTGCAGGTCTCAGGCCCCACCGGGGCGATGGTCGTTGTGCTCGCACCAATTGTTGCCACCTACGGTGTCAAGGCGGTCGCCCTCGTCTCGCTGATGGCGGGTGCCATCGTGCTTGCGGCCGGGGTGCTGCGCCTGGGCCGCTCGGTCAGTTACCTGCCGTGGCCGGTGATCGAGGGGTTCACCGCGGGCATTGGCATCATCATTTTCTTGCAGCAGGTGCCATCGGCTCTCGGTGTTGGCATTGGCGGGCATTCGAGCAACTCGGTGATTGCTGCCTGGGAGGTGCTGACCGAGGCGCAGTGGCCAGCGGCCTGGTATTCACTCGCCGTGGTGGCAATTGTCGCGCTCATCATGGTGGTGCTGGGTAAATTCTTGCCCTCACTGCCGGGGTCATTTCTCGCCATTGTGGTG
>JAAZHL010000090.1 GCA_012510755.1 Leucobacter sp. | reverse complement strand
CTTCATCAGAATGTTTGGTCACCATGCTCCTTAGTTGCGGAAAAGCAATCCGCTCCGACGCCTCGTGCAACTCGATCTTAACCCGCCGCAAAACGCCCCTTTGTTGGAAAAAATCGAAGTTTGGGGCGACAACACACTTGTTACCAAATCGAGAGATTTAGAAAGCCATTACATCTATTGAGAAAGTAACTATAAATCACAGAGTGACACTTGACCTAGACCCTATTCTCGTTCTATAAATGACATTAGTCTCCTTCAGAGCTTGAAATAGTGATCAATGCGAGACGCTGCCAATGTTGTCAGACTTTGATATCGAAAGGGGCGTTGTGCTCCATATCGAAAACCTCATTCTTCGTTTTGGGGGCATCACTGCACTCGATAGTGTCGGGTTCACGGTTGCTCCAGGAGAGATCTGTGGGCTTATCGGCCCGAACGGTGCTGGTAAGACATCACTGTTCAACTGCGTGACGCGGGTGTACCGCCCCGAAGAGGGCATTATTCGTTATCGCGACACAGACCTTCGTGGTTTGCGGCGTGACGAGATCGTAAAGCACGGTATTGCTCGCACCTTTCAAAACCTTGCGCTTTGGCCTGGGGCGACGGTGCTTCAGAACACCATGATTGGTGCGCATGGTGTGCAGACTCCGAAGTTGGTGCCCTCACTCCTTGCTCTGCCAGGTTCGCGTCGGGTGTCGAAGCAAATTGAGGCAGAAGCCTGGCAGCTGCTCGATCGCCTCGAGCTTGCCGACCTTGCGCATCACCCTGCAGCGGGTCTGCCCTTTGGCACGCTGAAGCGTGTTGAACTCGGTCGAGCACTGATCAGCAAGCCAAGCTTGCTGCTGCTTGACGAACCTGCTGGTGGCTTGACCCATTCTGAGGTGGCAGATCTTGGCGCACTCATTCGCTCGCTGCGCGATGAACTTGGTTTCAGTGTGTTGCTCGTCGAACACCACATGGGACTCGTCATGAATACCTGCGACCACGTAGTCGCTATGGACTTCGGTCGCACTATTGCTGACGGTTCTCCGCGTGAGGTGCAACAAGATCCGAAGGTGATTGCCGCATACTTGGGGAGGGCAGCGTGAGCGTCTTGTTAGAAGCCGAAGGGATCACCGCGGGCTATGGTGCTTCGACCGTACTGAGAGATGTCTCAGTCACCGTTGACGAGCACGAAGCGGTCGTGGTGTTGGGTGCGAACGGTGCAGGCAAATCAACACTGATGTCGGTGCTCGCAGGCATGCTACCGTTCACGGGTCGGCTTGCCGTCGACGGCGTTGAACTCACAAATTTGCGCCCCGACGTCATGCTGAGCAAGGGCGTGAGCCTGGTGCCGCAGGGACGTGGCACGCTGTCAGCCATGTCAGTACTTGACAACTTGTACGTCGGTGCAGTCAGTCGCCGCGGGCGGGCAGACATCGAGGCCGATATCGAACGCTGGTTCACGGTGTTTCCTCGTTTGAAAGAGCGCAGCTCTCAGATAGCGGGCACACTCTCTGGGGGTGAGCAGCAGATGCTGGCAATTGCGCGCGCCCTCATGAGTCGCCCCCGGCTGCTGTTGTGCGACGAGGTCAGCCTCGGGCTTGCACCGGTCATTGTGCAGGGACTGTTTGACACCCTGCGCGACATTAATAAGGAGTCAGGAACAGCGCTGTTGCTTGTGGAGCAAAACGCTGAACTGGCTCTCGCGATTGCCTCGAGAGTTTATCTACTTGAAGTCGGTGAGGTCACCTCGACTGGCACTGCTCAAGAGTTTCGCGAGAACGACAGCATTCGTGCTGCATACCTGGGTTATTAGGAGCCAACATGGATATTTTGCTTTCTCGTGTGTTCTCAGGCATGACGTTCGGCAGCGTATATGTGTTGATTGCGCTGTGTCTCGTTATTGTGTTTCGAAGTTCTTCAACGATCAACTTTGCACAGGGCGAGTTCGCTCTGTTCACCACTTACGTGACTTGGTGGCTCACACAGAAGGGCCTAAACGTTTGGGTCGCAGTGGTGCCGGCCATTGTCGTCGGATTCATCATGGGTGCGCTTGCCGAGCGTTGGCTCATACGCCCCGTGAGAAAGCGTGACGAAGCCGCGGTGCTCATAGTCGCCCTAGCATTATTCACCGGGCTCAATGGTCTCGACGGATGGATCTGGGGT
>JAAZHL010000089.1 GCA_012510755.1 Leucobacter sp. | reverse complement strand
TGTGGCTGGCCAGCTCGAACGAGAAAGCAAAAAACTCACCATTTCTGGTGAGTTTTCGCTTGATTTTCTCTCTGAAACGCTCTTTTACGATGTCATTAGTTCGTGTAAGAGCGCAGTGGTGGGCCCTACCGGGATCGAACCGATGACCTACGGTGTGTAAAACCGTTGCTCTACCAGCTGAGCTAAAGGCCCCATTCCGCGAAGCGGACTACACAAGCTTAGCGGGTGAATGCCCCACAATTAAATTCGAGCGTGAATTTGCGCAAAAATCGCCGCAAATTGCTGCTTGAACGTGGCGCACACACCCGCAAAGCGGCGAGCTTACAGCGCCGCGAGCGCCTCGCGGTACGCCGAGAAATCGCGGGCCTCGCCAGGAGAGGTTTCAAACGATGCCAGCACTTTGCGATCCTCGCCGATGATCACCGTCGCACGAGTGGCGATGCCGCGCTCGTCAACAAATGCACCATAGTTTTGCGCGACCTGCCCGTGCGGCCAGAAGTCAGAAAGAATCGAGAAGTCGTACCCCTCTTGCTCGGCCCACACCCGCAACGCATGCACCGAGTCGACCGAGATGCCGAGCAGTCTCACCTTGGCGTCATCAAACACGGCCAGATTGTCACGAAGCTCGCACAGCTCACCGGTGCAAATACCCGAGAACGCGAGCGGAAAGAACTCCAGGGCGACGGGGCCCTCGGCCACGGCCTCTGAGAGGGTAATCTCTTCGCCTCGCTGGTCAGAAAGTGTGAAGTCTGGTGCTGTTGCCCCGGCCTGAATGATCACGTCATCTCCTCTGTGTGGTAGTGCCAGCCTAGCCCTTCTGCACGCAGCAGATCGACTGTTCAACAATCGAGACAGACGTTCGCAATGTGACCGGCAAACGTGAGCAATTAGATGGTTTAGACAGACCAAGTGGCGATATGCCTATGGGACTCGTCTATATTCGATAGTCTTGTAGCTGGTCTCTCACATCTGAGAGGCGATGTTCGCGCAACCATACCCGAGGCGTGCGCGGCGCTTTGAAGGAGCAACACCGTGGCTGTCAACACAGAGGATCCGTACGCACCAGATAGCGACGATATCGACCCGAGCGAAACCGCAGAATGGATCGAATCGCTTGACGCTGTCGTAGATGAGCGTGGCGCCGCACGCGGCCGCGAAATCATGACAAGTTTGCTTGCACGCAGTCGACAAAAACCTTTGAACGTGCCGCAGGTTCCGACCACTGACTACGTCAACACCATTGCGTCGAGTGACGAGCCCGAGTTTCCCGGCAAAGAAGAACTCGAACGCAGCTATCGCCGGTGGATTCGCTGGAACGCGGCCGTCACGGTGCACCGCGCGCAAGCCCCCGGCATCGGCGTCGGCGGACATATCTCGACCTACGCGTCGGCCGCCTCGCTCTACGAAATCGGCTTCAACCACTTCTTCCGCGGCCAAGACCACCCCGGCGGCGGCGATCAGATCTTCATTCAAGGTCACGCTTCACCGGGCATTTATGCACGCGCGTTTCTTGAAGGGCGTCTGAGCGAAGACCAGCTCGACGGTTTTCGCCAAGAACACTCGCACGCGGGCGGCGGGCTGCCGAGCTACCCCCACCCACGGCTGCTGCCCGACTTCTGGCAGTTTCCGACCGTGTCGATGGGTCTCGGCCCCATCAACGCGATCTACCAGGCACAGGTCAACAAGTACCTGACCAACCGCGGCATCAAAGACGCCAGCGATCAACACGTGTGGGCGTTCTTGGGTGACGGAGAGATGGACGAGGTCGAGAGCCGCGGCCAACTGCAGGTTGCCGCGAACGAGGGTCTCGACAACCTCACCTTTGTCATCAACTGCAACCTGCAGCGGCTCGATGGCCCGGTGCGCGGCAACGGCAAGATCATTCAAGAGCTCGAAAGCTACTTCCGTGGCGCCGGCTGGAACGTCATCAAGGTGATCTGGGGGCGCGAGTGGGACGAACTGCTCGCCCGTGACACCGAGGGCGCGCTGCTCAATGTCATGAACACAACGCCTGACGGTGATTACCAGACCTACAAGGCTGAAAGCGGCGCCTTCGTGCGCAACCACTTCTTCGGCAAAGACGAGCGCGCACTGCGCCTCGTCGAAAACTACACTGACGAGCAGGTGTGGGGGCTGCGCCGTGGTGGCCACGACTACCGCAAGGTGTACGCAGCGTTCAAGGCGGCCACCGAACACAAAGGCCGCCCCACGGTCATTCTCGCCAAGACCATCAAGGGCTACGGGCTTGGCTCACACTTCGAGGGCCGCAACGCGACCCACCAGATGAAGAAGATGACGCTTGAAGACCTGAAGCGTTTTCGCGACGCCATGCGCATTCCGATTAGTGACGCTCAGCTCGAGGCCGATCCCTATCGCCCGCCCTACTACCACCCGGGCGAGAACGACCCCGCAATCAAGTACATGCTTGAGCGGCGTGAAAGCCTCGGCGGTTACCTGCCCGAACGCCGCACGACGCACACCGAGATCGCTGTGCCCGAGGCGAAGAGCTATGCAATCGCTGCCAAGGGCAGTGGTACGCAAGAAGCGGCCACCACGATGGTGTTCGTGCGTCTGCTGAAAGACCTCATGCGCGCCGAGGGCTTCGGCCCACGTATCGTGCCGATCATTCCTGATGAAGCCCGTACCTTCGGTATGGACAGCTACTTTCCGACGTCGAAGATCTACAACCCGCACGGCCAGAACTACACGTCGGTCGACCGTGAACTGCTGCTCGCTTACAAAGAGAGCCCGCAAGGCGTGCTGTTGCATGTCGGCATCAACGAGGCGGGTGCGGCGGCGGCGTTCACCGCGGTGGGCACGTCGTATTCGACTCACGGCGAACCCTTGGTGCCCGTCTACATCTTCTATTCGATGTTAGGTTTCCAGCGCACCGGCGACGCCATTTGGGCGGCGGGCGACCAGATGGCGCGCGGCTTCATGATCGGTGCGACTGCAGGCCGCACGACGCTCACCGGCGAGGGACTGCAGCACGCAGATGGTCACTCGCTCGTGCTGTCGAACACCAACCCCGCGGTCGTGTCATATGACCCTGCGTACGGTTACGAGATCGGCCATATCGTCAAGAGCGGTCTCGACCGCATGTACGGTGGCAACCACCCCGACCCGAACGTCATCTATTACATGGCGGTCTACAACGAGCCGCTGGTGCACCCAGCAGAGCCCGAGGGCACCGACGTCGAGGGCATCGTGCGTGGTATTCACCGTGTGCGGCCCGCGAGCGGCGGCCAGATTTCGGCGCAAATTCTGGCGTCGGGTGTGGCAGTGCCGTGGGCGATTGAGGCACAGCAGCTGCTTGCTGATGAGTGGGGCGTCGCCGCTGATGTGTGGAGCGTCACTTCATGGAGCGAACTGCGACGCGACGGTCTCGCCGCGGAGCGCCACAACTTCTTGCACCCCGAGGCTGAACCACGCACCGCTTACCTCACTGAGAAGCTTGCGGGGGCCAAGGGCCCAGTTGTTGCGGTGAGCGATTGGGCGACTGATGTGCCTGACCAGGTTCGGCAGTTCGTGCCGGGTGACTACACCGTGTTGGGTGCCGATGGCTTTGGCTTCAGTGACACGAGGGCCGCGGCTCGCCGATACTTCGCTATCGACCGCGAGTCGGTGGTCGTTCGGGTGCTGCAGCGTCTTGCGGCGCAGGGCAAGATCGATGCCTCGGTCGCGCGCGAGGCTGCTGAGAAGTACCGTTTGCTCGATGTGAACGCAGGCACGACTGGTGGGGCCGGCGGCGAGGCGTAACTCGCCGCCATACGGGAGCCTAAATGGATACCTCAAAAACGCGCGAGCTGGCTTGGTTGCGCACGATCGCTGGCGAACTCGCCACGAGCACCATCACGCGGCTTGAAGAGACGCTGCCCTGGTATAGCGAAATGCCTCCAGGGCGGCGTAGCGCCGTGGGTCTTGTCGCGCAGAACGGTATCAGCTCGTTTATTCAGTGGTACGAAGACCCGTCGACGACTCCCTGGATAGCAAGTGATGTGTTCGGCTCGGCTCCGCGCGAGTTGCTGCGCAGCATCAGTTTGTCTGAGACGTTGCAGCTGATTCGTGTGGTGGTGACAGTGGTCGAGGATCGCGTGGCACCGCGCAGCGAGGCCCTGCGTGAGGCGGTGCTGCATTACTCGAGAGACGTCGCTTTCGCGGCGGCAGATGTGTACGCTCGGGCTGCTGAGGCGCGCGGTTTGTGGGACGCCCGGCTTGAGGCGCTCGTCGTTGACTCGATTCTGACCGGTGAGAGCGACGATGAGTTGCCGAGCCGCATCGCTGCGCTGGGTTGGAACGGTGGGGGCGAGGCTGCTGTGCTTGTGGGCACGAGCGATCGTGCTGTTGATGTTGATCAGCTTCGTCGCACTTCGCGGCATGCGGGTGCTGACGTGTTGGTTGGTTTGCAAGGCAACCGATTGGTGTTGGTGCTTGGGCGTATGCATCTTGAGGGGAAAGAGGGGCAGCCTGCTCCTGCGCCGCTTGAGTTTATTGAGATTGCGCAGCTGCTGAGCACCCATTTTGCAGACGGGCCGCTTGTTTTGGGTACGACCGTCGATAACTTGGTTGATGCCTCTCGCAGTGCTCGGGCTGCTCTTGCCGGTATTGCAGTGGCTCGGTCGTGGCGTGGGGCGACTCGGCCGGTGGCTGCCGATGATTTGTTGCCCGAGCGGGCGTTGGCTGGCGATGGTCTTGCTCGACGTAGTTTGATCGAGCAGATCTATGAGCCGTTGGTTGATCAGTCGAGTGAGCTGTTAGAGACCATCTGGTGTTATCTCGATAATGGTCGTTCGCTTGAGGCGACTGCGCGCGAACTGTTTGTGCACCCGAACACTGTGCGTTATCGGTTGAAGAAGGTGTCTGAGGTGATCGGGTGGCACCCGACTGGCGCCCGCGAGGCGCTGATCGTGCAGTCTGCCCTCATCGTCGGCTCCATTGCCCAAAGTGGACGACGCAAAGCGTCGTCTTCAAAGTAAGTCAGTGTGTCTCTCACAAGAGACACACTGCCGAACAGAAACACGCAAAGCGTCGTCTTC
>JAAZHL010000088.1 GCA_012510755.1 Leucobacter sp. | reverse complement strand
GGGGGCCCACCACCTATTCTGAGCAGCGCGGCCACCCCCGCCTGCGCATGCGCCACGCCCCGTTCGCGGTCACACCGAGAGCGAAAGATCACTGGTTGAAGCACCTGCAAGGGGCTCTCGATGCCGCACAACTGCCTCCCATGCACGACGCCGAGTTTCGCGTCTACATTGAGCGAGCCGCCCTCGCGATGGTGAACACGTTCGAATAAACCCGTCCGTGTGAGCAGGTGAGCCACGTCAGCAGGTGAGCCACGTGAGCAGCTGAGCCACGTCAGCAGGTGAGCCACGTGAGCAGCTGAGCCACGTGAGCAGCTGAGCCACGTGAGCAGCTGACCTGCGCGCGACACAAAGTTGCACTTCGCCCGCCGCCGGTGGGCAGTAGTTGTCACATTTCTTGACAGAGGCAGCATGTACTGCCCATTTGTCGCGATTCGCACAGTCGCGGCTCGTGCGGCCGCGACTCGGGAGGCCAGAGCGGCCAGACGGCCAGCCGCGAACACCCGATACTTTCAGGCGTCGCACCTGCACTTCAGCATGGTGCCCCCGGCAGGATTCGAACCTGCGACCGATGGATTAGAAGGCCATTGCTCTATCCCCTGAGCTACGGAGGCGACCCTTCGAGATTACTACGCTTCTGAGCTCGTTAACGCCGCATGAGCTGCATGGCGCCATCTGTCGTCGTAATTACGGCAGTATCGGCGGCACAGGTGTAGCTTGCCGAGGGCTGGTCGACCGGCTCTGCATCGACCGCCATCTGAAACCCGTCACCCGACATGACGAGGCTCGAGCCGACCGCCGTGTCTTTCATAGCCAGAGTCGTATCGCCCGCAGAATAGGTGCCGGTGTCGACGCCGTCACGCTGGATCGTGATGGTCTGCCCCTCAGCCACGGCCGTAATCAACCAGCCTCGGTACGTAGTTTCCATGGTCTCATCGGCGCGAAAACTGACGATCACTTCACCCTCAACCGACTTGATCTCGTCGCCAAACTCGCGAATGGCCGCAAGAAAGTACGAGTTGTCGGCCAACCAGTCTCCCTCCAAACACGCGGCGCCCTGCAGCGCCTGGGTGCCAGTGGCAGCATCGGCATCTCCGTCGGTGGCGGGTATCTCGCCCGCAGCTGCCGCCGTCGAGTCTGAGCTTTGCGCACCAGCACCGCCACCCGCAGTCCCGTCTCTCGCCTCTGGCTGAGCGCACGCCGCAAGCGGCACGACGAAGGCTGCGGTGGTCGCTGCTGCGAGTAGCACCCGCAAGGTGTTCTTCACGCACATGTTCACTGGTCTGCCTCGCAATCTGCGTTGTACGCACTATCTGCACCGTACAAACTATCTACGTTGTACGCGCTATCTGCGTTGTAAGACATATGTCGAACCATCAGTCGGGTTGTTCCACAGCATGGTGTCGTCGCTCCAGTGGGTGACGACGAACCCTGGGTGGCCACCGGGCAGCACAATCTTTGTGGCCTCAAGTGTGATGCTGGCGGCGTTCTCTGCGTGTTCAGTGATGCCAGGTATGTGCTGGCAATACAGCAGCCGGTCGGTCGACGGAAACACATACCTGATGTCTTCGTTTGCGAGCTGTTCGAATCCGCTGCCGCTATCGAAGTGGGTGTGCTGCCATGCACCAATAATCACGTCTTGAAGCTCTCCTGTTTGACCCGACGGCAGCTCTGGCACCTCGGCGGTCAAGGCCGCAAGCTCCCAGCCACACGTTTCCGCCTGTTCGCGCACGACCGGCTCACCCGGCTGCGCGCCAGACTCGCCAGACTCGCCAGCGGCTGCGTCGCTCGGCGCCGCCGCGCTCGGTGCGGCACCGTCAGCCCCACCCGATGCGGGTGGCTCAGCTTCAGCCGCGCACGCGGAGAGCAAGGCGGCTGCAATGATTGCGGCCGCAAGAGATTGCAGCACGCGCCGCACGTACAAAGACAAAGAATTCTGCATACACGACACCATATGCATGCGAGTGTGAGAAAAATGAAAGCCAACTAGCTATGGTGGAGACATGGTGGGGTTCGTCGCTGATTCCGACTTGCATTCAGTCGCCGCGGCACAGCGCGCAGAAGAGCGCTTTCTTGCGCTGCTCAATCGAGGCGATATTCGTTCCCTTGACACCGAGCTGGCCGGGCCACAAGATCGTGCCGCTCATTTACCCACAACCGATGATGACGTGGCCGTCGATTGGTTTCGCTGTTTGCGAGCCATTCTCGATGGTGATGCGCAGGCAGCCGAAGAGCTCGCGTTCTCGCTCTTTTCCCGAACGCAAGGCGAAAGCCAGGCATTCGCGCTGTTCACCACTCATGTGGGTGTCATTTGTTGGATGCAGGGCAGTATTGACGACCTCGAAGAACACTTTCTGCGAGCCAGGCGCGAATACCCTGAGCAGTTGCTCTGGCCAGCGTCACTGGCCTTGCTGTGGCTGCTGCAGGGTCGCCACTCTTCGGCCGAGACCCTGTTGAGGTCACTGCCCGATCCCGGTGATATTCCCCGTGACAAGTATTGGCTGTGCACCATGGTCGTGCTCGCCGAGATCGCGACGCTGACTGGCACTGCTGAGCAGGCGGCTGAGATTCGCGACCTGCTGCTTCCATACGCTGGGCGCCTGGTGCCTGCGGGTGGCGGCGTAGCGTTCTGGGGCACGGCTGCCCGCACGCTCGGCCTGCTCGAAGAGCGTCTTGGTCTGCTCGAAGATGCCCGGTCGCACCTCGAACTTGCGCTCGAGATCACCGGCCGAATTGAGGCGATCGCGTGGCATGCAGAAGCGCAGATCGAGTTGGCCGGCTTTGCGCTGCGCCACGATCTCGCAGATATTGATGCTGAGGTGTTGTTGGCTGAGGCACGAGCGACCTGCGAGGCGCGTGGTTTCGCTGGCCTGCTGCGGCGAACTATGGTGCGCCCACGGGTGCGGGTGCTGGGCAAGTTTGAGGTGGTCTCACTGTGCGGTCGGCGCGCGCAATGGTCGTCGCGTAAGGCACGTGAGCTGTTGAAGATGCTCGTTGCTGCCCGCGGTGCCGCTACTTCGCGTGAGGTTTATATGCACGCGCTCTGGCCAGATGAGCACCCTGACACCCTTGGCAATCGTTTCGCGGTTGCGGTCAACGTGGTTCGGCGAGCGTTCGATCCCGACCGGCTCATGCCTACGCAGCACTACTTAACGACCGAGGGTGAGGCGCTGTGGCTCAACCTCGAGCACCTGTGGGTCGACCTCGAGAGGTTCTTTGAACTCTCTTCGTCTGCTGACGCCGATGCGCAGAGCGCTCATTCGGCACGCGCGCTCTATCACGGTGATGCGTTCTCTGATGAGCCCTACGCTGATTGGGCGGCGATGATTCGAGACCGTGCTGCGCTCGTGTACGCGTCGCTAGGCAAGGGTGACTCCCCCGCTAGACTCGGGTGAATGCCCACGACCCAGAAGCCCCGCCTTCCGTTCGAGGTGTGGGCGCTTGTCGCCGGTGGCTTCGCGGTCGCGCTCGGTTATGGGGTGGTCGCGCCGGCGATTCCACAGTTTGCGCTTGAGTTTGGTGTTTCAAATTTTGCTGCCTCGGCGATCGTCAGTGCCTTCGCACTCATGCGCTTGGTGTCGGCTCCCGTCGCTGGTTGGGTCGTTTCGAAGCTGGGCGAACGTCGCACGTACACGATCGGTATTCTTGCGGTTGCGGTGTCGACGGGCGCCGCAGCGTTCGCGATGAACTATTCACAGTTTGTGATTTTGCGTGGTGCTGGCGGTGTCGGTTCTGCAATGTTCACGGTCGCTGCGACGGCGTTGCTCGCCAAGGTGAGCCCCAATAATGCCCGCGGCAAGGTAGCGAGTTTGAACGCGGCAGGGTTTCTGTTGGGCGGGTTGCTCGGGCCGGTGCTCGGTGGTGTGGTGGCAATTTTTGGGTTGCGTGCACCGTTCGTGTTCTATTTCTTCACGCTCGTCGTTGCGGCTGCCGTCGTTGCTGTTTCTCTACGAGGATCGCAAGCTGCCGCCCGCCCCTCCCCGCAGGGCCTGTCTGTCGCGGCCGGGGAGGCACACAGCGAGCTCAGTTTTGGTGCCGCGTTGCGCATCAAGCAGTATCGCGTGCTGCTGTTGTCGACCTTTGCCTTTGGTTGGGCATCGTTCGGCGTGCGCATCTCGCTGATTCCGATCTTGGTCGCCACGGTCTTCGGCGGTGATGCGACCGCTGCAGCCTGGGTGCTCGCCGCATATGCGGCGGGTAACGCAGCTCTCATTTTTCCGTCGGGCCGGTGGAACGACTCGGTGGGCCGCAAACCCATGTTGATTGTGGGCATGGCGGTCTTGGCGGTGAGCTATGTTGCGGTGCCGGTTGCACCGTCGTTGTGGCTGCTCGCTGCGGTGATGCTGGTGTCGGGTGCGGGCTCAGCCCTTGCGAACCCCGGCCAGCAAGCTGTGCTCGCAGACGTGTTGGCTCGGCGGCGCGGGGGTGGTGTCGTCGCCGGGTATTCGATGGCGTCCGATCTGGGCGGAGTGCTCGGCCCAGCCATTGCTGGCGCAGTGGTCGACATTGGCGGGTTGGGCCCCGCGTTTGTGCTCACCGCGGCGCTGCTCGCGGTCGCAGCAATCGCGTGGACGTTTGTGGCTGACTCACGCTCGTTCGACCCCACCGAACCGTCAGAGCTGCGGTAACGCGCGAGGCTACCTGGGCTCAGCCCTCGAGGTCGGCGACCCCTGGCAGCCAGCTCAGGCCGGGCGTGCCCCACCCGTTCTTGCGTTCGGCTTTCTGTGCGCCGCGGCTCTCTGGGTGCACCAGGCGATCGACGTAGAGCAGGCCGTTGAGGTGGTCGTACTCGTGTTGCATGATGCGGGCGAACCAGCCGCTGGTCTCGAGCTCATAGTGGTTGCCGTCAATGTCTTGCGCGCGCAGCAGGGCACGCGCTGACCTGCGCAGAGCGAACCGCTCACCAGGAAACGAGAGGCACCCCTCTTCTTCGCCTTCTTCGGGTAGCCCCGGTTCTGGCGGCGAGATCCACAGCATCGGATTGATCGCGACACCACGCTCTGGCGCCTCGTCTTGATCACCGTACATCCACACGAAGATGCGTTTGCCAACGCCAACCTGCGGGGCCGCAAGCCCAACCCCGGGCGCCGCCTCGCACGTCTCAAACATGTCATCAATGAATGCCCGCAACTCAGCATCAAACTCGGTCACGGGTTCTGCGGGGCGGTGCAACACGGGCTCGCCGCTGATCACAATGGGAAGAATGGCCATGGTGAACAATTCTAACGGTCAGGTGCTTCGGGTGTTGAGCGCCTGTGCGACGACAGTTGCCTGTGTGGGCCGGTTCACGCCGGCATCGATCCAAGTAGTAAGCGCGACCAACATCTTCGCTGCCGTTGCCGCGGCAGTCGCCTGCAACACGATTGATGCTTGCGGCGAGGCTGAGCTTGCATGATTGGTGAGGTAGTGCACGAAGAGTCGATGCACACCAAGCACCCGACTCGCGCCGCTCGCGGTGAGGTCGTCTGCAGCTTCGATGAGGCGATAATTTTGTAGGGCCCAGGGAATGTCTGAGTTGCTGAGCGTGGCGGCGTGTTCGAGCAGCGCCTCAT
>JAAZHL010000422.1 GCA_012510755.1 Leucobacter sp. | reverse complement strand
TGACAGAGGGGGAGATGGTTACAGCTGAAAAGTTTATCTTTAGTTTTCAAATACCGGCAATTTCACCCAATTCAATGTTAAATTTAAATAATAACCGGATTACAATCTTAATATTATTATATCCTACAATACTGACTCCTCGATGGTCAGCAAACGATTAAGAAAATAATGAGAAAAACACTACATTTGTAAAGAAAAATTACCAATAGAAGCTAAAATCAGTCAAACTTAAAACCTTTTCGATAAATTAATGACAATTAAACAACATAAACAGTCAAAAAATTGAAAAGGCTGTGCTACAAGATAAATATGAATAAAGTTTTATTAGTCAATGACGTTTCTTTTGACAAACTGTAGCGAAAGGCTATAATCAATAGAGAATAAATGTTTCATCTCGGAACCAGAGAAGTCAATTGAGATTGAAAATTGCTAAAAAGGAGAAGAGCACAGTGGTTCGAATTGGTAAGCGACGTCTAAGTGCGCGCAAGTTCGCCCTGATTATAACTGACCTAATCCTTGTAGTGGCCTCTTTAGCAGGCGCGCTTTATCTGAATGACCCGGGAAATTTCATTCCAACTCCCACTGCGGCACTTAATGCCGTTTTACTTTTTCTGGTAGTGGGATTCTTTTCTTTCATAACTTTCGGCTTCTACGCCCATATCTGGCGTTTTGCCAGCATCGCACAGTATATGCAGCTGCTGCTGGGTATTGTAGTTCAGACCAGCATCTGCTGGGGTTTGATGCTGGTCGCTCAATCCGCCCTGCCTTTTCCTGTCTATATTATCTATATGATGCTCTTTGCCTTTGGCGCTGCCGGTACCCGCATCGCCTACAGGGCCGGTATGAACAACTCGATGGTGCGCGACCTGCTTTACCGGCGCTGGCCGCAGTGCAATCATAACAGCCTGCCGGGCAGTGCGCCCAAACGCCGCCGTATAATGATAATCGGCGCCGGTGTCTCCGGCTACCAGCTGATTCGCGAAATGTTACAGCGGCCGGAGCTTTACGAGCCGGTGGCAGTGATTGACGACAATCCCCTTACCCATACATATAGAGTACTGGGAGTACCGGTTGTCGGCGGCAGGGAGGATATCCCCGCGGCTGTTAAGCAATACAGGGTGGATGACATTATTCTGGCGATTCCCAGCGCGCCGCGGCAAACCGTACGTGCTTTTGTTGATATCTGCCATACAACCGGCTGCGAGCTAAAAATGGTGCCGCTGCTACAGGATCTGTTTGACGGCAAGGTCAGCATCTCCGCGATCAAGAATGTAGATATTGACGACCTGCTGGGGCGCGACGAAGTCGTCCTCGATACCAATGCCATCAGCGGCTACCTGGAAGGGGAGACGGTACTGGTTACCGGCGGCGGCGGCAGTATTGGTTCCGAGCTTTGCCGGCAGATCGCCCGCTTCAAGCCCAAACGCCTGATTGTATTTGATATATACGAAAACAACGCTTATCAGCTGCAGTACGAGCTAAAGGCCGCTTACGGCAATCAGATGGATCTGGTGATTCTGATCGGCTCGGTGCGGGATGAAAAGCGCCTGCAGAGCGTATTCCAGGAATACCAGCCGGGAGTAGTGTTCCATGCGGCTGC
>JAAZHL010000087.1 GCA_012510755.1 Leucobacter sp. | reverse complement strand
TCATGGAAGAGCCTGATGTCGATGCCGAGTTCTTCCTGCGTGTACTCATCAAAAATGTTGTGCGCCGCATACTTGTCATAAAAATCCCCGATACCGGCATGGTCCCGCCCAATGAGCGCATGCGTACACCCGTAGTTCTTCATGATGAGCGCGTGGAGGATCGCCTCCCGAGGTCCCGCAAAAATATATGTCACTCGTAACGGTGAGAGAATCGACCGATCCTCCGGGTAGTACTCTTCCATCACGTTCTGATACCCACGAATGCGGTACTCGTGGCGAACGTACTCACGTTTCGCCATCTCTACCAGGGGCTGCAAGAAGATGCCGTCGACCTCTTCGAGGGCGTTGCGGTGAATGTACTCATGACCGCGGTGCAGCGGGTTCGCGCCGGTGATGAAGCCGGCAACTGACTGGAAGCCGCGATCCTCGTAGAACATCTTCCACGTGTCCTTCGGTTCCTTGCGAAGCCGCTCGAACGGACCCCAGTCGACTCGGTTCAACAGTCTCAGCGTGCCGCCAAGCGCCGTCTCGCCCATTCGGCGGTAGATGGAGTCCACACCCGGGTGCTCGCGATCAGTCGTGCCGAACAGGCTCTGCGCACGGTGTTCCCGGTCGTACTCAAAGATGTCTTCGATCTCGAGAATTGCGACGGGCTCGTTTTGGTCGTCTGCGAGGCACACCTCGTCGCCGACTTTGAGCCCTTCGATGATGCCGCTGTTCACCTTGCCGATCGGCGCGAAGCTGAGTGGCACCGGCCACACCGTGCCGTCTGCGAGGCGCCCGTTGTCGAGCACCGCCAGGTAGTCGGCCTCACCCATGAAGCCCTTGTTCGGAGAAAGCACCCCCGTAGTGATCATCTCAATCGTGATGATCGCTTCGAGGTCAACGCGAATGGTTGCGAGCCCTCTCGCTCGTTCAATCTCGGTTTCCCGCTCTGGCCCTGTCACCACTTGGTCGACCAGCACTCCGCCGTGCGGCGTCTGTGGGTACTGCTTCGCCCCGTTCACCATCGATACACTCCTTCGTGTCGTCATTGCCTCTGCACGTTGCCAGATCTCTGAAAGGGATCTCTGCTCGTACATCCATCACCATACCGAACTTCATATATTTCTCCACTTTGAGATATATTTTTCGAGAGCGCGGGGCTTTTGCTCTACCAGCTAGCGTCGTCCTTGCGCCCGCGCGAGCACCGCGTTGGCTCCCGTGCGAGCACCGTGCTGGCGCCCCAGCCTCCGCTCACACATCCACGGTAGAATCTGCAATCGTGCCTACCTATGCTTATCGCTGCGCTGACTGCGGCCATGCCTTTGATATCTACCAGCAGTTCAGTGACGATGCACTGACCGAGTGCCCCGAGTGCGGCGGCAAGCTGCGCAAGGTGTTTGGTTCACTTGGTGTCACCTTTAGCGGTTCAGGTTTCTACCGCACCGATTCGCGGGCCGAGAAGAGCGGCGCGTCTGCAAGTTCGTCGGGCGGCGGCGAGAGCGGCGGGTCGAGTGCGAGTTCGAGCGGTGGCTCGAGCAGCAGTTCGAGCAGCGGATCGCAGAGCGCCTCAAGCTA
>JAAZHL010000086.1 GCA_012510755.1 Leucobacter sp. | reverse complement strand
GTGCTGAGGGGCGGCGTCGAAACGCGCGTCGCGATCGAAGAGCTGCAGGTCGGCGATGAATTTGTCGCGCGCCCCGGCGAAAAGATCGCGACCGATGGTGTGATCGTTGAGGGGCACAGTGCGATCGACGCCTCGATGCTGACCGGTGAATCGGTGCCGGTCGAGGCGGGCCCCGGCGACACGGTCGCGGGCGGAACCGTGTCGACGAGTGGCCGCCTCGTGGTGCGAGCGACCCGCGTCGGTGCCGACACGCAGCTCGCGCACATGGCGCAGATGGTCGAAGACGCGCAGTCGGGCAAGGCCGACGTGCAGCGCCTGGCTGACAAGATTTCTGGTGTCTTCGTGCCGATCGTGATCTTGCTGGCGATCGCGACCCTCGTGGTGTGGTTGGTGATCGGCGCGCCCGTCGCGAACGCCTTCACCGCGGCGGTGGCCGTGCTGATCATTGCGTGTCCGTGTGCGCTTGGCCTCGCCACCCCCACCGCACTGCTCGTGGGCACGGGCCGCGGGGCGCAGCTCGGCATCTTGATCAAGGGCCCAGAGATTCTTGAGAGCACCCGCCGGGTCGATACGATCGTGCTCGACAAGACCGGCACCGTGACGAGCGGCAAAATGACCCTCAGCGATGTGCACATCGTGCCTGGCAACGACCGGGCGACGGTGCTGCGGCTGGTGGCGGCAGTCGAGGGCGCGTCTGAGCACCCGATCGCGCAGGCGATCGCGCGCGGGTCCGCCGAAGAACTCGGGCTGTCACCCCATGACTTGCCTGCGGTTGAATCGTTCGCTAACACCGCCGGCAAAGGGGTCACGGGCATCGTCGACGGCACGGCGGTGCTGGTAGGTCGCGAGAGCCTGATGCACGATTGGTCCATCGACCAGGATCAGGCAGCCCTCGACGAGAAGCAACGCCTCGAAGCCGAAGGGAAGACTGCGGTGCTTGCCGCGTGGGACGGCCAGTTGCGTGCTGTGTTCGCCGTTGCCGACACGGTGAAGGCGACGAGCGCTGAGGCGATCCTCGAATTCAAAGCGCTCGGCCTCACCCCCGTGCTGTTGACGGGCGACAATCGAACCGTTGCCGAGCAGGTTGCGGCTGAGGTCGGCATCGAGCAGGTGCATGCCGAGGTGCTGCCCGGCGAGAAGGTCGAGGTGATCAAAGCGCTGCAGGCCGAGGGCAAGGTGGTGGCGATGGTGGGTGACGGCGTGAACGACTCCCCCGCGCTCGCGCAGGCCGACCTTGGCCTTGCCATGGGCACAGGCACTGACGCCGCGATCGAAGCCGCCGATATCACGCTGGTGCGAGGCGATCTGCGCAGCGCCGCCGACGCGAGCAGGCTGTCGCGCCGCACGCTCGGCACGATCAAGGGCAACCTGTTCTGGGCGTTCGCGTATAACGTGGCAGCGATTCCTTTGGCTGCACTCGGACTGCTGAACCCGATGATCGCGGGCGCCGCGATGGCGTTCTCGAGCGTATTCGTGGTGGGCAACCGCCTGCTGCTGCGCCGCTTCAAGGGCATCTCGGACTAGCCGTTGGCCTGACAAATGGCAGTCGAAATCCGCGAGAGAAGAGAAACGTTGTTCAACAGATCAATCAATTGCGCATAGACCATTCAGGGTCTAAAATTAACTTATGTGGCAAGTTGATATCGAGTTGATTGCCGGGTGGCTTTCCACTCTCGACCTTGATTCACGTGAGCAAGTCGTAGCCGCAATTGAGTTGCTCGAAGACCGAGGCCCGCACCTTGGCCGACCACTGGTCGACACAGTGTCGTCGTCTAAACATCACAACATGAAAGAACTTCGACCCGGATCAGCAGGCCGCTCAGAGTTAAGAATTCTGTTCGCATTCGGCCAAGAGCGATCTGCAATTCTTCTTATCGCTGGCGACAAGGCCGGTAACTGGACTCGATGGTACAAAAAGAACATTCCGATCGCAGACAGACTATTTGACGAACACGTGCACAAACTGAGGGGAGTTTGAGAGATGACGATGACGCTGAAAGACTTCGTTGCAGACCATCCGGTCGATCGGCAGCGAGTCGATGAACACAAAGAGCGAATGCTTGCGGAAGTACGCGCTTTTCGCCTCAGAGAGCTACGCGAACGAGCCGGCCTTACCCAGTCAGAGCTGGCCGAGCGAATCGGAGTCGGTCAACGCCAAGTCTCTAAAATTGAGCATGGTGACCTCGACAACGCAAAGATAGGAACGATTCGTCGTTATCTCGAAGCCGTTGGCGGCGGGCTCGCAATTGAGTATGTGCTGAACGATGAACGGATTCGGGTTGCATAACTTCACCGAAAACCTAACAGCGACGTTGAGGGGCGCTCTCACGCCTCATGGAGCAAAGGCGTAGGGTTTTGAACTCGCACCTTCCTTTCGACTGTGATGACGCGTTCAGCGCGGGTCATCCTGGTGCGGGCGCCTCTGCGGGTGGTCTGGACGAGCGGGGCGCCGAGGCGCGCCATAGCGGGCACGCCGGTCACGCTGGCCACGCCGGTCACTCGCACGACCACGGACTTGGCGGGCATGCGACCGCTACCGGCAAGCATCGCAAGCGGCTCATCTGGGTGCTCGCGATCACGCTGAGCGTGGTGGTCGTGCAGTTGGTGGGCGCGTATGTGTCAGGATCACTGGCGCTGCTCGCCGACTCGGGGCACATGCTCACCGATGCGACCGGCGTCGCAATCGCTCTCATCGCGAGCGTCATCGCTGGGCTGCCCGCCACCTCGAAGCGCACCTACGGGTACCTGCGCGTCGAAGTGTTGGCCGCGCTCGTGAACGGCATCGTGCTGGGCGTGAT
>JAAZHL010000085.1 GCA_012510755.1 Leucobacter sp. | reverse complement strand
GTCCAAGGTTAGGGGTCAAGGCCCAAGCCCCGTTTCTGTTCACGCTCGAAGAACGGCGCGTGCTCGACGACTACGCGCGCGAGTGCATAATCGTGCGTTGGCACTGGGGCGAGGGACAGTCGGCTGAGGTGGTCGATAGGTATTCCCTGCTGCAGGGGCTCAAATGGGCGTGGCTTTCTACGTCGAGCGATCGCACCATTCAGAACTGTCTGTTGAGTCATGATGGGCACCCACTCTTTGCGTCGCCACCTGGACCAAGTTATCAACGACCCTCGGGTGATCTGCAGCAGTTGACGCTCGACCAGTGGAACGAGTGGCGCGCAAGCGCTGGCCCTACCGGCCGGTGAGTCTCAGAGCGGGTATCGCGCTAAGACTTCGGCAGCGAGTCGCGAGCTGCGTTCCTGTATCTCTTGCACGCCCCAGGTTTCTTGCTGTGCGAGATCACTGTTCAGGTTGAGCTGGTTTCGATAGCCTATCCAGTTGCCCTGCTTGTCTTGATGATCGCGTTTCGCGGTAAAGCTTCGCTGACCCAATGAGCTGTTATAGCCGGTGATGGTCAGGTTTCCGAGGTGATGACGGTACTGTTCATGCGCACTTGTGGCAGCTTCTGAACCGCCCAGCATGTCGATCCATTGCGGGGTCAATTCGCCCTGCGGCAACACATGTTCGATCGACCAGACAAAGGTCGATTTGCCACGCGTGTCGGTGCGCACCCAGAGATCTTGGAAGGTCTCTCGAGTCATGCCCTGCTCTGCGATATCAGTCAAGATGAACCGTACGACATCGGTGTTGAGGTCGTAGACCGGGCCGAGCAGAATCCTTTCGAAATGCTCATCATCGGCAGACACCGCAGCGAGGCTCGTTCTCAGAATCTGCATGAAGTCTGCCGGTTCGGCGGTGCGAAGTTTCTGTATGAGATCCATCATGAGGCGAACTGTGGCGCTTGTGGCGGGCAGATTTGTCATGTTGCGTCGCACGAAGAACGCGGTCAAGAGGTCAGTGATCTGTACGAGCAGCCGATCGTCTATCGCGAGTTCGTCGCGCATGATGAGCAGGTGCAGCAGCAACACGTGACCCGGCAACCCTTGTGCCCGGCGCAGTCGTTTGAAGGCGGTCTCGAGGTCGGTGCTTGCTGGGGTGTCTGAGCCCATGAGCATGCTGAACGCGCGCACGCCCGCTGACAATTGTGTGATCGACAGCGCCAGGTCGCGGTCAATCATGGCCTCATAGATGCGAATGACGTTGCTGCGGGTCGCTTCACGGGCGCCTTGCAGCGCAAAGCCGAACTCGTCTTTCATCGCATCATAGAAATAGCGAAAGAATCTCTCTTGTGTTGAGTAGTCGTCGCCGAGCGCTTCGAGCCACGAACTCCACGCATCGTATGCGGCGTCGATTCCAAAACCGCCTGGCTGGTCGGCTTTGCCCAACAGTGAATTCTTGATGAGATCAATGGGGGTGAGTGGCATGCCGCGGTTGTTCAGTGATTCGAACAGTGTGAATGCATCGGCATGAGATTGCATTTCGAGCTTCACGATGTTTGCTTGTTTGACGCGCCGAAGAAGGTCGAACGCAGCCTCAAGAATTGAACGGTTCGAGGTAGCAGCCTCTTCTTCGATTCGCGCCAAGAAATGCCCGTAGGCCTTCTTGATGCGTCGGTTGCCCACCCACGGTGGCCGCGGGTCTTCGATATCAAGACCCGAGTCGGCGAGCACATGACGATAGTCGCGATCGTTGTCACGCTGCAGTTGTGGGCGCAACCGCGGTCGCGCGGGTCCCTTCAACACCAGCATTCGCTTCAGATTGAGAAAGTCGATCATGTCGTCTTCGTCAATTTCGCTGCGGTGCTCGAGCAAAATACGGTGGATCGCGGTGAGCAGCAGCGAAATAGTCGTGAGGCGCTGTTGGCCGTCGATCACCTCAAGGACGCTCTCGAGCACCGCATCTGAAGTCTTGTTGACACAGATGATCGTGCCGAGAAAATGCCCTTCGGTGCGCGCTTGTTCGAGCAAGTCATCGATCAACGCATCCCATTGATCGCGACCCCACGAGTATTCACGTTGATATTTGGGCACCTGATAGACCACGTTGTGTTCGTGGCTGAAGAGTGCGTGTACTGCGTCATTGCTAATTGATTGAATCAATGTGTTCCGTTTGCTGAAGGTGCGATTGGTGAGCCAAGCGAGTGGTGCACCAGGGTGAGCTAACTTCTGATTGCTTCGCCGATTGGCGTCTCGCCGTCGTTGAAGTTGATTGTGCTGCCGATGGTGGTGTCATCAGCGAGCGTTGCCGCGATAGTGAGGGCTACGTTCTGGCGCGATACCTGGGTTGATTTCGTGGCACGGGTGTCGATGTGGCCGGTGCCAGCTTCGAAGGTGAGTGCGCTCGGCCCGAGAATGGTCCAGTCGAGGCGAGATTCACGCAACCGTGCGTCGGCCGCGGCCTTCGCCTCAGCGTAGGCGAAGAAAGGGTTGCTGGGGTCGACCCCGTGTTCTGTCGATGAATCAAAATACGACACCATGACGTAGCGTCTGACGCCGGCCTGCTCGGCCGCGCGCATCGTGCGAATCGCAGCATCTTGATCGACAGCGAGTGTACGTGCTGGGTTGCCACCGCCGGCACCTGCCGACCACACGACGGCGTCGTGGTCTGCTACCAGTTTGGTGAGCGCGTCGACATCGAGTTGCTCGATATCGGCGACGACGGCATCGGCGCCGATCTCCCAAACCTTGTCGATGTGATCTGGATTTCGAACCACTGCAGTGAAGCTGTCGCGCCGCGCTACCAGCAACGGCTCTGTGAGTAGCGCCACGCGACCATGCCCGCCGAACAAAATGATTCTCGCCATGGTTTCAGCCTAGCTAGCTAGATCACAGAAATGTCAACTCAAATGGTGAGCAGAACGGTGAACGTCACACAGACGAAACCCTCATTTATCGACAACTGCGAGCAAAGTTGCTCCGTACGTTGGTGTGACAGTAGTCTCAAAGCCTGTGAGATCCGCGAAGGCTGATGATTTGCTACGCGATGAACAGTCTGATTCGGAGGGTGAGAAATGTTCAAACGGTTGTTCACCGCAGGTTCTGGCGCGCTATTGGTGCTTGCACTTTCTGGCTGTGCGTTCGCGAATTCTGTGCCGAAAGAGACCCTTGAAGGCTATTTTGGTGCGATTGCTACCCAAGACCCCGAGTCAAAGCTAGCTGCGCAAGCATTCGCGGTACCAGGTTCGTTGGCTGATGCCTATGCCATAGAGCAGAGCGCACACACGCAGGCGCAACTTGATGGCGGCGTGCTTAGCACGGAAACGAATGAAATCGTGGTTGAGGCAGAACGAGTGCTGCTCTGTGAACCTCTCGCTGAGTCAGTGAAGAAGGAACTCGACGTCGAAGATTACTGCAGTGTGTATGAGAACTTCGAATTTCAAGATGACAAACTGGTGAGCTTTAACGCTGGCCCTAAGCCGCTCGAGGGCCGCCTCACCCTCGGAGATTCCACCGTTATTGACATCGGTGATATCGGTAGCGTTGAGATGCTTGCCTCGTACATTACGATCAGGGGCGACCTTGTAGTCGTCGCAGAGGTCGTGTCGAACACGGACACGTTGAGGTTGCCGTATGACGC
>JAAZHL010000084.1 GCA_012510755.1 Leucobacter sp. | reverse complement strand
CCTCAGTTGCAGCTCGGCCCGCACGGCAGATGGGTCATGCCGTGCGGGCCGAGTCTATTCGATGCACCTTGGGTTCGCGAGCTGCGCACGCTACGAACTACAGCACCTTTGACAAGAATGCCTTCGTGCGTTCGCGCTGCGGGTCGGTGAGCACCTGCACCGGGTCGCCGGCTTCGACCACTACCCCGCCGTCCATAAACACCAGAGTGTCGGCAACCTCGCGAGCAAACCCCATCTCGTGTGTCACCACAATCATGGTCATGCCGCTTTCAGCCAACCCCTTCATGACGTCGAGCACCTCGCCCACAAGCTCTGGGTCGAGCGCCGAAGTTGGCTCGTCAAAGAGCATGAGTTTTGGCTGCATCGCGAGGGCGCGCGCAATCGCGACCCGCTGCTGCTGACCGCCAGAGAGGTGCGCCGGGTAGTAGTCGTGCCGCTCGGCGAGCCCCACCCGCGCCAGCAGCTCCATCGCTTTCGTCTGCAGGGCAGCCTTGCTGCCCTTGCCGAGCAAGCTCGGGGCAATCATCACGTTCTCGAGCGCAGTCATGTGCGGAAACAGATTAAAGCGCTGAAACACCATGCCGATATCGCGGCGCTGTTTGGCAGCATCTTTCGGGCTCATCTCATAGATCTTGTCGCCGTGCTGTCGGTAGCCCACGAGTTCGCCGTCGACCCACAGCCTGCCAGCGCTCAGTGTCTCAAGGTGATTGATGCATCGCAAGAATGTTGACTTGCCCGAGCCTGAGGGCCCGACGAGGCACAGCACCTCGCCACGCTTCACCTCGAGCGAAATCGACTTCAGCACCTCGTTCGACCCGAACGACTTCGAGACGGCCTCGGCTCTCACCATGGGGGTATCAGTCGCGCTCATCGGGCGTCCCTCTCGTCTGCTGCCGAATCGTCGAATGGCCTGGGGGCCTCGCCGGGTGATCGGCCGAGTGGTGCACCGCTGTCTGTGGCACGAGCGGCCTCGGCTGCTGCAATTGCCGCTGACACACCGATCACTCCGGTCTCGACCGATGGTCGTTGCACGTCGGGCCGGTCGCCCACCCCCTTCGCAAAGTGGCGCTCAAGGTAGTACTGACCAACCATCAAGATCGAGGTGATCACGAGATACCAGACCGAAGCAACAATCAGCAGTGGCACCGGTTTGTAGTTGACCGCAGAGATGTCTTTTGCTCGCGCGTACAGATCAAACGTAAACGGCACGGCAATCACAAGCGAGGTGGTCTTGAGCATCGAGATCAGCTCATTACCGGTCGGTGGAATAATCACTCGCATAGCCTGCGGCAACACAATGCGAGTCATCGTATGCCACCAGCCAAGGCCAAGCGCCGTTGCCGCCTCGTCTTGACCCTTGTCAACCGACAGCAGGCCTGCGCGTACGATCTCGGCCATATAGGCGGCCTCGTTCAACGCCAATCCGATGATCGCCAGCACAAAGTAGTTGAGAAAGTCTTTTGTGGTGAGCGAGAACATCGCTTCAGTAAAGGGAATACCGATGTCGATCGATTTATAGATGACCGGCACCAGGCCCCAGAACGTGAGCTGCACGTACACAGGGGTGCCACGAAAGACCCAGAGATACACCCAACCGACCGCGCGAAACACGGGGTTTGGTGATAGGCGCATGATGGCCACAACGATGCCGAGCAAGACGCCAATGATCATCGAATAGACCGTCAGCTGAATCGTGAAACCGATGCCCGACAGAATGCGAACGTCGAACAGATATTGCGCTACGACATCCCACGAATAGACCGGGCGGTTGAAGGCAGCGTCATAGATAAACAGAGCCGCGATGATGACGAGCACCACGGCGAAAAAGTTGCGCCAGGGGTGGCGCAAGCGCACCGCTTGAATCGGTTCGGGCTCTTGGTGCAGCTGAGGCTGCGGGGCATTCGACCCCGCAGCCTCAGTGATAGGCGTGTCAGCCATGACTCGCTCGAACTTGCCGGCTTATTCGCTGCCAGCGTTGATGGTCGCCGACTGCACTGCACCGTCTTCGAGACCGGCAGAGGCCAGAATCTTGGCGTAGGTACCGTCATCGATCAACGACTGCAGCGCCGCTTGAACCGCCTCGGCCATACCGCTGTCTTTCTGCACCGCAAAACCGTAGGGTGCTGCGTCGAAGACCTCGCCAACAGTTTCGAGCTCACCAGCGAGCTGAACCACCGCATCACCGGTCACGGGCAGGTCAGCCGAGAACGCATCGGCACGGCCGTCAACCACTGCCTGCGTCACCTCAGGTTGTCCCTCGAAACGAAGCACCGTGATCTCGGCTTTGCCGTCTGCAGTGCACTGCGCGCTGCGCGCGGGCAATTCGTCGGTGTCTTGAATGGTGCCGGTCTGCACGGCGATCGTCAGACCACACGCGTCATCTGGGTCGATGCCCGCGCCAGTCGCGGCCGCCCACTGCGAGCCAGCATTCAGGTAGTTAACGAAGTCAACAGTCTGCTGGCGCTCAAGGTTATCGGTGAACGACGAGGCGCCAACGTTGACCACGCCTTCTTCGATGCGAGGCAGAATCGAATCGAAGCTCAGAATCTCCCACTCAGGGGTCAATCCAAGCTTCGCAGCGATCGCTTCAGCGAGCTCAACGCCCCACCCGGTCGGGTTGCCTGACGCATCTTTAAACTCATTGGGCGGGTAATCAGCATCGGTGCCCATCACCAGCACGCCTGAGTCTTTGACGTCAGCTGGCAGCAACGCAACGGCGGCCTCATCTGGCTGAATGCCATCGACGGCACCCGAACCGCCGCTGTCGTTACCTTCGGTGTTGACGCAACCTGTCAATGCCAATGCAGCAGCCGCTGCAAGGGCGGGGAGTACAAAACGAATCTTCATCGATCCAACATCCTCTTCTGTTGTCTACTGTTTCGATGCTTACCAGCATGCCACTGGCCACAGGGTGAGCTTAGCGCGAACGGCTTCCAGAGCCTACTGAAGCCGGTGAGTTGGGATCATTCCGATATGTTGCGGCAATAGGGTGAACTGCCGGGTGAAATGCATGATATTGTGCATATTGTATTCGAAAATCGGCGATGCTTATGTGTGGCCTATGGCAGGCGGCTTCCAGGGGCTTCACCCCCCAAATTGAAGATCTCTGGAAGCCGCCCGCTACCGGCCCGTTTCGTTTGCGCAGGCAACGGCCGCCTCACTTGATTCGCGGCCGCTCTTGATTCGCCGCCCCTCTGGCATTAATGACCCCGCAGAGAGTTATAGGCTGGCCCAATGAGTGCCGTGAGCGCGAGACGCGCTGTGTCGATTTCTGGCTTCGTGTTGGCCATCGGCTCTGCCGCAAGCTTTGCGCTGTCAGGCATCTTCGCGAGCGCGCTCATGGCTGCGGGCTGGAGCGCCGGGGCCGCGGTGACGACCCGGGTCGTATTCGCTTCGCTCGTGCTGCTGCCACCCACGCTCATCATGCTTCGTGGGTCATGGTCGCAGGTGCGCCGTGCCTGGAAGTCAATCGTCATGTTTGGCGTGCTTGCCGTGGGCGTGTGCCAGCTGGCCTTCTTTCTCGCGGTGCAGTACATCGCGCCAAGCCTGGCGCTGCTGATCGAGTTTATGGGGCCCGTGCTGCTGATGCTGTTCATCTGGGCGCGCACCCGCAGATCTCCCGGTGGGGTCACGTTGGTCGGCGCCGGCATCGCAGTGCTCGGGCTGATCGCCGTCTCAGGCTTGGCGGTCGGCGGAGCCTTGCACCCGCTCGGCATTTTCTTCGGTCTGCTTGCTGCGGTGGGGGCGGCCTCATATTTTGCCCTTGGCGCGAAGAGCGACCACGGCATCGCGGCGCTGCCGTTCACGGGCCTCGGTCTCGCGGTCGCTGCGGTTGTGCTCGTCGCCGCAAGCGCATTCGGGGTGCTGCCGTTTGCGGTGAGCAACGCTGACACGACCATTGCTGGCGCAGCGGTGCCCGCGTGGGTGGCGGTCGCGGGCCTCGTGCTTATTTCGACGGTGCTGTCATATGTGCTCGGTGTGGCTGCCGCGCGCCGACTCGGGGCGACGGTTGCGAGCTTTACCGGCTATTCAGAACCGATGTTTGGCATTCTGTGGACCATCGCGCTGCTCGCGATCGTACCCACCGGCTGGCAGTGGGTCGGTGCCGGGCTGATCATCGCGGGGGTCGTGACCGTCAAGATCGGTGAGTCCGTGTCTGCCCGACGGCGGTCGGCTCGTACTAGCGTCTCAGCCCCGCGTCGCGACCGAGATCATTAGGCTTCGTTAGGCTTCGTCGCGTGCGAGATATTCTGCGATCGTTGAACGCGTGATGCCGAGTGCGCGCATTGCCCCCACATATTCACGGGTGAGCGTGAGCGCGCGCCGGTGTTGCTCAGCATCGTCGAGCTGCGGTGTCACCACGGTGCCACCCCTGCCACGGGTCTCAACAAACCCTGTTGCCTCGAGCTCTCGATAGGTGCGTGCGACCGTGTTTGCGGCAAGCCCGAGATGCGTTGCGAGGGCCCGCACCGGCGGCAGTTTCGAACCGGGTGCGAGCGTGCCGCTCGTGATTTGATCGAGGATCCCTTCGCGCAGCTGCGCGAAGGGCGGCTCTGCCGAAGTCTCGTCGATGGTGATCTCGATCATGCGTGATCCTTGTCGTGTCTAGTCCCCGCCCACGGTACGCCGAGGCGCTACGCTGCCAGCCTAGAGCCGTTCGCGGTGCTTCTCGCGAAGTTGTTCGACCGCGCCCTCGAGGGTGGGGTCGTCGCCGCGGGCCAGCGCCGCATACTGCAGCGCGACGCCGTCAGGGGTGGTGATTGCCTTCACCCACATGCGACGGCGCGGCACAAACAGCGACAGCAACATCCCGAACACGGCGGCGAGTGCCGAGACGAGCACCCACGTCTGGGCGGGGTTCTGCATCACGTCGAAGGCGCCATAGCGGGGCGCCGCTTCGAAACTGATCGTGCCCATGCCTTCGGGCAACTCGATGGTGTCACCGAGGTGCAGTTCGAGTGATTCAACGTCGATAGCGCGGCCAGTGATCTGCTGCATGCCACTCGTGTCGAGCGCGTACACTGACTGCGGAATACCGCCGTCGACACCGAGGTCGCCCACGAACACGTCGAGGGTGAGCACCGGGTTGAGCAGGTCAGGGAAGTTCGAGGCGTAAGCACCCGTGTCGAGTTCGACCTGGCTCGGGTAGAAGAACCCGCGCATGCCGACCTGAGTGTCTTCGCCCTCGTACTGCAAGCCGTGCAAAATCTTGATGACGCCGAGAGACGTCAGCGTGGCGTCATCTTGCGGAATGAACGGCATCGACTCGCTGTAAACCACGGTGCCCGCAGGGTCGCGCACGGTGACGGTCGGCGCATAGCCGTTGGCAAGCAGGTAGATGGGTGAACCGTGCACCCGCAGTGGGTAATTCACACGAATCATCTCGCTGCTTTCGACACCTTCGGGGCTCGTCAGGGTCATCAGCGCGCGGTAGTCGAGCACCTGCCCAAGCGCACGAGTGTTGCCGTGGCTGTCATCAACATAGTCCACTTCGAGGCTGTCGAGGGTGAGGGTGAAAATCTCGAGCGTCTCGGGCTCGAAGTAGCTGCCAGAGGTCGCCGAGTCATAGTCGAT
>JAAZHL010000453.1 GCA_012510755.1 Leucobacter sp. | reverse complement strand
TTTTAGAAATGTCAGCAAGCTGGAGAGCCAACTCAGATTGCTGACAACGGAATTTTACATTGGCAATGACTATTGTGACGAGTTGTTATCGACGGTGTTGAAAACGATTATTATCAGTTTAGTCAGAGAAAGCAGTGACATAACGATCAAGAAAAAAGACAAGGAGCTGGAACTGACAAAAAAAACGGTTGAATTTATTCAAAGTCATTATTCCCAAAAGATCAGCAATGAAATGATCGCGAACCACTTCAATTTCCATCCGGCTTATCTAAACCGGGTTTTTAAGCGATATATCGGCGTGCCGATGCATCTTTTTTTAAGGAATTACCGGTTGAATGTTGCGATGGATATGCTGAGAATCAGCGATATGGGCGTTGCGCAAATAGCGTCAATGGTAGGTTTTGCCGATGTCCCGCATTTTTCGGTAAGCTTCAAAAAGTATACAGGTCTTAATCCGTCAAGATTCAGGGAGGATAAATCAAATGGTTGATAAGATCGTTGTTGCCGTTATTGGCTGCGGTCAGTTTGCGAAAGGGTTTGTGCCTCTGTTCAAGGCACATCCTTTTGTTGAAAAGGTATATGTATGTGACTTGGTCGCAGAAAAGGCACAAAAATATGCAAAGGCATTCAATGTTGAAATCATCGACACATACGAACAGGTTCTTGCCAACAAAAACATAACATGCATTGCGAATTTTACGCAAAGGCATATCCACGGAGATATCGTCATGCGTGCGCTGAAAGCAGGAAAGCATGTCTATTCGGCTGTCCCGATGGCATCTGCGGTGGAGGAGTGCCAGGAAATTGTAAGGCTGGTTAAAGAAACAGGCTTAACGTATATGATGGGTGAAACCTGCTATTACTACCCGTGTGCCATGTTTTGCCGCGAAACATATGCAGACGGCAAGTTTGGCGATTTTACCTATGGCGCTTCGCAGTATTACCATCACATCGATTCGATCAGTTATGGGAAAAGGCCCGGTGAAGGCGGCATGCCGCCTTTGCTGTACCCCACACATTCCACGGGCATGATTTTATCAGCGGTCAATTCATACGCAAAGAAAGTCGTATGCTTTGGCTATAAGAATAAAACGAAAGACGGCAGGTTCGAAATTGGCAAGAATCCATGGGATAATGAGTTTTCAAATCAATATGTCTTGATGGAACTTGCAAATGGAGGAACGGCCAGGGTAACCGAAGCGAGGACCTTTGGCTGGTGTAAGCCGAGTTCATACATTTCAGCTCTTTACGGAACCAAAGGCGGGTATGAGTTTAGCAATGCACAGCACATCCTGGTACAAAGTGCCTGGGAAAACGAGAAGGAGAAAGTAAAGCTGTCTGATGTCAGTGATTATGTCAATACCGATGGCATGGTAGCAAATAAACATCATCCAGACTTTAAAGAAAGGGTTGCCAATGGTGAATGGCAAGGGAGTTATGTGGCTGCGGTGCAACAGAAGGAAATGCAACGATTGCCGAAGGCTTTCGAAACTGAGCCAAACGGACACATGGCAACGCATAAACTACTCGTTGATGATTTTTGCAAAGCTGTTTACAATAATGAAACACCGGCTCTCAATGCATGGACTGCCGCACGATATACCATACCTGGACTTGTGGCCATTGAATCAGCAAAACAGGGCGGCATGCC
>JAAZHL010000013.1 GCA_012510755.1 Leucobacter sp. | reverse complement strand
TCGGCAGCGGCAGAAGAAATCTCAAGGCCACGGTTCATTGGGCCAGGGTGCATGACGAGGGCTGAGTCTGACAGTGCAGCAAGCCTGACATCGTCGAGCCCCCAATTTCGGGCGTATTCGCGCTCGTTCGGAAAAAAGGCGGCATGCATGCGCTCGGTCTGAATCCGCAGCATCATGATGACATCTGGTCGATCTTCACGAATCGCCTCGTCGAGCGAATGCCTGATAGTCAGCGGCCATTCGCGTGCCCCATACGGCTGTAACGTCTCAGGCGCCACGAAGGTGACGTGCGCGCCGAGCGCTTTGAGTAGCCACAGGTTTGAGCGCGCGACTCGTGAGTGGGCGAGGTCACCGACAATCACCACAGAGATACCGTCGAGATCACGCCCGCGGCTGCTCTCGCCGTAGAGACGGCGACGCATGGTGAACGCGTCGAGCAGCGCCTGCGTGGGGTGTTCATGAGTGCCATCACCGGCATTCAGCACCCCCGCATCGATCCACCCGCTTGAAGCGAGTCGTGCGGGCGCGCCACTCGCCGGATGCCGAATGATGACACCATCTGCGCCAATGGCCTGCAAGGTCTGGGCCGTGTCTTTCAGCGACTCGCCCTTCGACACCGACGAACCTTTTGCACTGAAGTTGATCACGTCAGCACTCAATCGCTTCGCAGCGGCTTCAAAACTAATGCGAGTGCGGGTGCTGTCTTCGAAGAAGAGGTTAACGACTGACTTGCCACGCAAAGTGGGCAGTTTTTTCACTTCACGCTGCTGCGTGGCTGACATGTCTTCAGCGGTATCAAGAATCAGCAGAGCGTCATCTCGAGCGAGCGTGCGAGTATCAAGCAAATGCCTCATGCGATAGTGACCTCATCGATGCCGTCGTGTTCAAGCAACCGCACCGAGATGCGCTCGTGTTTCGCGCTCGGAAGGTTCTTTCCGATGTAGTCGGCTCGTATCGGCAACTCACGATGGCCGCGATCGATCAGCGCGGCAAGGCGCACGGCTCGTGGCCTGCCATGATCGTTCAGCGCGTCAAGCGCTGCCCGCACGGTGCGACCTGAGTAGAGCACGTCGTCAACAAGCACCACGGTTTTGCCGTCGATGTCGTCTGGCATCTCGGTTGGGCGTGGGGCACGGGTTGGTTGCCGCGAGAGGTCGTCACGGTACAGAGTGACGTCGAGCTGGCCGACCTCGACCTCTGTGCCTTCGATGCGTTCGATAGCTTCTGCCAGACGGTGGGCCAGAATTACCCCTCGGGTCGGAATGCCGACAAGCACCAGATCGCTTGCGCCCTTATTGGCCTCAATGATCTCGTGCGAGATGCGGGTCAACGCCCGCGAAATCTCGGCGCCTTCAAGCACCGTTCGCGTTGCAGTCAAATCACCGCCCCCCTTCTGCGCCTCACAGGACGCGGTTAAAGAAGTGCTGTTTGATAGTTGCTAGTCTAGCGCACGCAGCCTCACCGAATGACCTCAGTCAGCGTCCAATCTGAGGGATTCAACCCCATCGCTATGAGGTCCTGCTCGCTGAAGTTAACATTGCCGCCCACAGTCGCTCCGGTGCCCGGGTTGACGTAGTACACGTCTGCCCCTTGGGCCACCTGGAATACCTGCCCAGCGTCATTACGCACGGTGTTCTCGCCCTGAATAAAGTTCAAAAATGAGCGCTGGTTCGAGTCCATCGCTTCCATGCGTTGGTAGTAGTTATTCATGCTGGCATCGTTCGCAGCCCAGATGCCCTGCATCTTGGCCTGATGCGCGGCTGAGCTGTTTCGAATCCACGCCATGTTTGCGTTGTGGTTGTCGATGAGCTGCTGAGTGAATGCCTCAGATTGCGCTTGCATACCCTGCCAGAATTCATTCTGCGTTGACTGCCATTCAGGTGTGATGCGCTGCGAGTTCGACAGCGCCATCAGCATGGGCTCGTAGTCATCGATACTGCCAAGTGTAGAAAGTCCTCTGACGAGGGTGCTCCAGGTTTGCGAGTTGCCGAACGTCTCGCCGGTGACGAGGCCAGTCATTGTGCCCCCGTCGGTCTCGTATAAGAAGGTGGTGCGGGCGGAGGTGGCGAATACATCGCCCCCAATCTGCTGTTGCAGTGATTGCAGCATGCCCGCCGCTTGTTCAGGTTGTTCCACAGTGCCGAGCAGCACGAAACCGTCGAGCGAGCCAAACTTATTCAAGACCCAGTTCTCAACCCACACGGTTGCGTGCTGGTAGTCGCTCCATTCAGACAGGCTGCTTTGATTCACCCAACCGTGCACGATGTCATTCTGGTTTGCCGCGTGGTTTGGCGACCAATATGCGGGCGAATATGGGTCACCCGAAAACAGCACAGTGTTGCCG
>JAAZHL010000012.1 GCA_012510755.1 Leucobacter sp. | reverse complement strand
TTGCAGAACGTCGTGAAATCTTGCAGACCCAGCAATTGCTCACTCGCTGTCTGCATCGCTTCGAGGTCGAGTTCGCGCGGCACCTCAGCCGTGAACCTCGCGGTCAGCGGGTCTCGGCGGGTGCCTGCGCCGCGCACCCGGTATTCGTAACGCCTGCTGAGCGCCCCAAACCTCGCGTCGAAGGCCGAAGAAACCTGCTGCACCTCGTGCACGACGACGTCGGACGCGCCGCGTTTGCCGAGCACCCCATTTAACCGTCGTGCCGTCACGCTCGGTGCCCGTTCTGCGGGCACATCGAGGTGGGCAACTTGGCCACGGGCGTGCACGCCGGCGTCGGTGCGGCCTCCGACGGTGAGCCTCGGCTCACTGCCGGGCTGCTCGCGCACCAGCACCTGCAGCGCGGCCTCGAGTTCGCCCTGCACCGTGCGCAGCCCAGGCTGCGTGGCCCAACCGTGAAAGTCGGTGCCGTCATACCCGATGTCAAGTCGCAGACGCATGCTTTGAGCGTATCGTCTGGGCGAGGCGCTGCGAGCGAATCAGCAGAGACCGGCGGGTGGATGCGCATTGCATTTGCGCACCCACCCGCCTATTGCGAGCTGCTTATCTCTGTTGCGTCCGAGCAACCACCGCGACTCCGGCGCCGACTGTCAGCCGCAGCATGCCCGCCACTCCCAGCGTCATGAGCGAAGAATCAGCTCCGGTGTCGGGCAGCGCAGGCTTGGGATCGATCGGGGTCGGCGGCACGACCGGCGTAACCACACTCACCGTATCGGTGCGAGTCAGCCCTTCTTGCACCGCGGTCATCGTCAGTACGCCGTCGTGTGCTGACGAAGGTACGATCCACGTTTGCGAAATCGTGCCGTCGGGAGCAACGGTCGCATTGATTACGTCTCCGACCGGGTTGTTCTCGGCATCAACGAATGAGATTGCGACCCAGCCACCCGAAGGGTTCCAGCCCGCACCCTGCACCGTAAGTGCACTGCCCGGCTTTACCTCGGCTTCAACAATGTCGCTCGACGGGTCTGCCAGGGCGAGCACGGTAGATGAAGCCAGGCCAATGTGCGCCCGATTGGTCAGCGGAAAGTTCGGCAGTAGCGTCACGCCGACGGCGCGCACCGTGAACGAGTAGTCCCCGAGGTCGCCGGGAGTCGACTGTTCGTTGATCACGACCGTCGCAAGCCCGGGCATCAGCCCGTCAAACGCGCTGGTGATTCGCTGATACACATCAGCAACGACAACCTCAACTTCGGCAATCACCTGCGCCTCGGCTTGTTCGAGGGCTTCGAGCAGCGGTGCCGCGACGGCCTGAACAGCAGGCGGCGCGACGGTTGGAACCGCAGCGTTCACTGCGACGATCGCCCCACCGACAACGGTGCTTGTCGATACGGCACAGAGTCCAAGAAACACGGGACCCGCGCATGCGGGAAGACCCGGCGCCTGAACCAGCGACGAAGTGAATAAGCTCGAGCCATTCGCGAAGTCGTCGAGGCTGCCCGATCCGGTCAGTGTGCCAGTCGCAACTACCAGGTTATTGAGGTTCGGCGTCACTGGGTTTGGCGCCGCAGTAAACGTTACGTCGACGCTGAGGCCCAGCTGCGTGGCGTGCAGCGCGTTCACGATGCCACCGGCGAAGATTCCTGTGGTCTTGCTCAGCGCGTTGGCCACGGCGCTCGAAATAGACGCCATGTTTGCTGAGGTGAAGACCTCGGTATTTTCGAGGAGCCCGTTCACGTCGCCACCAAACAGCAGCGCCAAATCGATGGTGATTTCACCGGTGTTCAAGTTGACAGTGGCAACTCCATCGTCACTCACGACCACCACGCCACCAGGAGCGTTCATCACATCGCTCACCACAGCGTCGAAGTTTGGGGCGGTGACCTGCAACTCCACATCTCCGAGCCCCAATGTGCCGATGTACACGGGAACATCAGGCAACGTGCCGGCCGGCAACGGAATGATGCCGCCGGGGGCGACTGCTTCAAGTGCCGCAGCCGCTAGCGCGGTCGCCTCTTGCAGCGCGGCGTCAACAAGGTCGGGCAGGGTCACGAGCAGGGGACTTTGCAGGTCAAGCTGGAGACCCTCGAGGCGGTAGTCGCCGCTCGCACCGAAGTATGGTCCAGCTTCAGCCTTACTCGCTACGGTGCCGACCTGCAACTCGATCTGGCTGAGAATCGCGCGGGTAGCTGGGCTCACACCCAGCCCATCAAATGCTGCAGCGAGGTTGACCGTTGATCCGCCGCTTGCCAGATCAGTGAATTCGCCCGTTGACGCGTTTACGGCACCGTTCGCCGCAAACGAGCCGAGGTCATTTGGGGCTGAAGAATACCCCACGATATCGCTTTGGTTGACCGCCAACAGACCCTGCGGCACGGCAGCGTCAAACACGAGAGGCACCCGCGCGTTTCCGCCTCGAAGAAGCGCGATCTGATCGGTCAGGCTCGAGAAGACGGCTGCATCGAACGCGGCAGTGTCGATCGATGGGCCACCCGGCGACGATGCATATGTGCCAGCAAGGTCGGCAGCAGCGAGATTCACTCCATCCGCAACGACATACTGAGTCGTGCTCTCGATGGGATCTGCGGAGCTTGCTGCGGCCGGCACGGCCGATCCAAGAACTATGAGCGCACCGACACTCAAAGCCGACACCGCCGCGATGGTGTTGTGCGGCGTGCGGCGATTGCTCGGCTTGGTAAGCAGGACGGTCATGTATGCGCTCCTGACGCTGGAAATTCTTCAAAGGTCCGGTGCCGGAAGTTCACGACATTTCAGCATTGAGTAGTCGAGTCACTTTTCGCGCACCCAGCAAATAATATACATATGTTCAAGTTGCATGCAACCTTTTCGCACTACAACAAAATTCAGGTCCATGCCGGGGCGCGACCACGCGGCCGTCATTCTGTGACTACCGGCGGTGCCGCATCACTGTTCGTCGTGCGAGCAGCCCCAGCCCGGCGAGCATCAGGGCAACTGCACTCCACAAGGACAGAGGATCGCTGCCGGTTTTCGCAAGACCGTCTACCTCTGACGGAGAAACGCAAAAACCCCGCGCCACAGAGGTGGACACGGGGTTTCTGAATTGCACAGCACGTTACTTCTCAGAACGTTGCTGCACAGAACGTTGTTACTTCTCTTCGGCAGTCTCTTCTGCTGCTTTAGCGGTTTCGGTCTCGACAACCTCTTCAGCCGCGGCGTCTTCGGCCGGTGCTTCAGGGGTCTCTTCTTCAACCTCAGTCGCGGAAGCTTCAGCGGCGGGCGCTTCAGACTTCTTCTCGCGCTTGGGCTTTGGGGCGACCGGCTCAAGAACCATCTCAATGACTGCCATTGGCGCATTGTCGCCCTTGCGGTAACCGGTCTTGATGACCCGCGTGTAGCCGCCTTCGCGGTTCTCGACGAGCGGCGCGATCTCGGTGAAGAGCTCGTGCACAACCGACTTGTCGAGAATCTGACGCATCACGCGGCGGCGTGCGTGCAAGTCACCACGCTTGGCGAATGTCACCAGACGCTCAGCGATGGGCTGCAGGCGCTTTGCCTTGGTCTCAGTCGTCTGGATGCGCTTGTGCTCGAACAGCTGCGCTGCCATCTGGTTGAGCATGAGGCGCTCGTGTGCTGGGCCGCCTCCGAGGCGGGGACCCTTATTGGGCTTAGGCATTGTGTACTCCGTTGAATAAAAAGGCTGGTCGATACCGACCTGAGAAAATTAGTTGGCGTCTTCTTCGTAGCTGTAGAACTGTGCACCATCGAAGCCTGGCACGGCATCTTTCAGCGCAAGACCCATCTCGGTGAGCTTGTCGCGCACCTCGAAGACCGACTTCTGGCCGAAGTTGCGAATGTTCATCAACTGCGCCTCGCTGAGTGCAACCAGCTCGCTGACAGTGTTGATGCCTTTGCGCTTGAGGCAGTTTTAGCTGCGCACCGACAGGTCGAGTTCTTCGATCGGAATCGAGAGCTCGCTGTCGGTCTCGACCTCAGCAGGAGCCGGGCCGATCTCAACACCCTCAGCAGCGGTGTTCAGCTCGCGAGCGAGACCGAACAGCTCAACCAGCGTCGAACCAGCCGAGGCGATGGCGTCGCGAGGGCTGATGGCTGGCTTGGTCTCTACGTCAACCACGAGACGGTCAAAGTCAGTACGCTCACCAGCACGAGTTGCCTCGACGCGGTAGGTGCCCTTGAGCACTGGCGAGTAGATCGAGTCGACCGGAATGCGGCCAACCTCGGCATCGTCGTTGCGGTTCTGTGCGGCCGACACGTAGCCACGGCCACGCTCGATCGTCAGTTCGAGTTCGAACTGTGCCGAGTCACCCAGCGTGGCGATTACGAGCTCGGGGTTGTGCACCTCGACACCGGCAGGAGCCGAAATGTCAGCGGCGGTCACCTCGCCAGCACCGGTCTTACGCAGGTAAGCGGTGATGGGCTCATCGTGTTCGCTCGAGACCACGAGATCTTTAATGTTCAAGATGATCTCGGTGACGTCTTCTGACACGCCCGCGATGGTGGTGAACTCGTGAGCGACACCCTCAAAGCGAACACTGGTGACAGCAGCCCCAGGGATCGATGAGAGCAGGGTGCGACGCAGGGAGTTGCCGAGCGTGTAGCCGAAGCCTGGCTCGAGCGGCTCGATGACGAAGCGCGAGCGGTACTCGGAGATTGATTCTTCAGTCAGAGTGGGGCGCTGTGCAATGAGCACTGTGTGGTTCCTTTCGCTGGAGTCCGCTATATGACTCAGGAGGGATAGAGGGGTGAATGAGAACGTCTTCTAGGTGCGCGACAACGCGTCGGCACCCACGGTGAATGCCACGCCGGCTCACGCCGGCGTGGCAACGAATTCAAACGCGGCGACGCTTGGGCGGGCGGCAGCCGTTGTGGGTCTGCGGCGTGACGTCGGTGATTGAACCGACCTCCAGGCCAGCAGCCTGCAGCGAACGAATCGCGGTCTCACGGCCCGAGCCGGGACCCTTGACGAATACGTCGACCTTCTTCATGCCGTGCTCTTGTGCCTTGCGGGCAGCGCTCTCTGCGGCGAGCTGTGCGGCGAAGGGCGTCGACTTGCGTGAGCCCTTGAAGCCGACGCCACCCGAAGAGGCCCAGCTGATCACAGCACCGGTGGTGTCGGTGATCGAAACGATGGTGTTGTTGAACGTCGACTTGATGTGGGCCTGACCCGCAACAACGTTCTTCTTGTCTTTGCGACGCGGCTTGCGCGCCGCGGCCTTTGGTGCAGCCATTGAGTGTTCTCCTGAAAGCTAAGTGGTCGCTGACCCGCGGTTACTTCTTCTTACCTGCGACGGTGCGCTTCGGCCCCTTGCGGGTACGAGCGTTCGTCTTGGTGCGCTGACCGTGCACGGGCAGACCCTTGCGGTGGCGCAGGCCCTGGTAGCTGCCGATCTCAACTTTGCGACGAATGTCGGCCGCGACCTCGCGGCGAAGATCACCCTCAACCTTGAAATTTGCGTCGATGTAGTCGCGCAACAGCTCGAGCTGATCATCGCTCAGGTCTTTGACGCGAGTGTTGCCGTCAATACCAGTGTCAGTAAGGGCCTTGAGCGCACTCGTGCGACCGACCCCATAAATGTAAGTGAGTGCCACCTCCACGCGCTTATCACGTGGGATGTCAACTCCTGCGAGACGTGCCATTCTGGCTCTCCTTGGTGTTGTGGAGGTGTGGGGCGCATCGGGGATTCGGGCCTCCGCCCCGAGGTGTCCGCCGACCGTGTATCACGGTCAGCTTCTTCGATGCGCTTGTATTGGTTTGCCCTGCGCACAAGTCGCAGAGCGGCAACAGACTTAGCCCTGACGCTGCTTGTGGCGCGGGTTGCTCTTGCAAATCACCATGACACGGCCGTGGCGACGAATCACCTTGCAGTGATCACAGATGGGCTTAACGCTGGGATTAACCTTCATTGCGGTTCCTTTAATTACTCGCTGTCCTCGTACTCGCAGGGCGCTGCGAGCCGTTACTTCTCAGCAGGCTTACTTATAGCGGTAGACGATGCGGCCGCGGGTCAGGTCGTAAGGCGTCAGCTCTACGATCACGCGGTCTTCTGGAAGAATGCGGATGTAGTGCTGGCGCATTTTACCCGAGATGTGCGCGAGCACCTTGTGCCCGTTGGTGAGCTCAACGCGAAACATCGCGTTGGGCAGGGCTTCGACAACTTGGCCCTCAATCTCGATGACGCCGTCTTTTTTGGCCATATCCTCTGTATCGCTTAAGTTCAATCTGCTGATCTGCGAGTGCTGAACGACCGAGATCGCGGCAACGCGAAAACAGGCGCAAAGCACCAAAGGTCAATACTATACCGGTTCTCGCAATTTTTTCAAGTGTTTGCGCGCGCTTCTGAGGCCATAGGCTCATAACTATGGTATCTGCGCCACAACACGACTTGCTCGAACTCACTCATCTCGCTGCGACACTGGCAACAGAAGTCGGCCAGGTGGTCGACCAGATGCGCACAGACGGCGTGCGCATCGCAACCACCAAAACGAGTCGCACTGATGTCGTCACCGCGGCTGATCAAGAGGCCGAACGCCTCATTCTCGCGGGGTTGCGTGCTGCCCGCCCCGACGACGGCGTCCTTGGCGAAGAGGGTTCGAGCGTCGAAGGCTCGACCGGCATCACGTGGGTCGTTGACCCCATCGACGGCACAGTGAACTATCTGTACGGGCTGCCCGGGTACGCCGTGAGCATCGCAGCTACTGTCGCGAACGGGACGGCGGGTTCGGGTGCGGATTCGGGTGCGAATACAGCGATGGGTCGAGGATCGCCTGCCGCTGGCAATATGGCCGACGGGCGCCGCGCGATCGCCGGGGCGGTCTACCTGCCGGTCACCGGTGAACTGTTTACCGCGCATGAGGGCGGTGGCGCGCAGTTGAATGGCGAGCCGCTCGCACCACTCGAAGAGACGCAGCTGAGCGTGGCGCTCGTGGGCACCGGGTTCGGGTACACCACCGAACGCAGAACCGAACAGGCTGCAGTAGTGCGCCAGATCATTCCGCAAGTGCGCGATATCAGGCGCATGGGTTCGGCAGCCATCGACCTGTGCATGCTCGCAGCCGGCCGCCTCGATGCCTACTACGAACGCGGACTGCAGCCGTGGGACTACGCCGCCGCTGCGCTGATCGCACGCGAGTCGGGTGCGACCGTGCTTGGACTGCACGCTGACACGCTCCCGGGCGAACCGATGCTCATCGCAGGGCCGTCTCAGCTTGCGCACGAGCTGCAGTCGGCGGTGCGCGAAGCCTATCGCGAGGTTGGGCCTGAAAGACGGCGATAGGCCAGGTCACGAATGTCGCGACCCTTCTTGATGCCCTTCTGCTCGAACGCCGTCAACACGCGGCCTTCGAAGCGCGGCGCCCACTCCCCCGCAAAGTCACGCTCAAAGTCAGGCGCAGCATCCATCACCGTGACCATATGGTCGGCGTAATCTTGCCAATCGGTGGCGAGGCGCAGCACGCCGCCCGGGCGCAGTGCCTGCGCAGCGATCCTCGCAAAATCTTGCGAAATAAGCCGACGTTTGGTGTGCTTCGTCTTCGCCCACGGGTCTGCAAAAAACACCCACAACTCGTCGACTGAGCCCTCAGGCAACGCCTGTTCGAGCACCTCGGGCGCATTCGCCTCAACCAGTTTGAGGTTGTCGATCGCCGCCCACTCAGCACGAATCATCGTGCGGGCGAGACCTGCGCGAAACACCTCAATCGCCAAGAAATCACAATCTGGGCGCTCAGTCGCTGCGTGCACAATCGCGTGCCCCTGCCCCGAACCGACCTCAACAATCAACGGAGCCTCACGCCCAAACAACGTGACCGGGTCGACCCGCACATCTGCGGCGACGCTCGTGGCCGCATGCCCCCGAGGCAGCTCAAGCACATACCGAGAGCTGAGATCTTGCCACGCCCGCTCTTGCGAGGGCGTCATGCGGCCACCCCTGCGCACGAATGACACCGGCTTATCGCGAAAGGTGCGCGAGTCGAACTGCTTCTTGCGCGGCGCGGGCGCTTCGCCATTCTCGGCGGCCTGGTGGCGCTCTGACTTCTCGCGGAGTTCTGCGTTCTCGCGGCGTTCTATCGTTTCGTGGTTTTCGTGGAGTTCTGAGTTCTCGTGGTTCTCGTGGCTGTCTGATTTTTCTTGGCGTTCTGCGGTTTTGTCGTTCTCGGGCACCGACCAAGCCTAACCCGTCGCGTCAGACCCCGTCGCGGCAGCCCCCGTCGTCACCCCGCACCCCGCCGCCCCGACTCCCAATCGCAGCGCACCCAGCGTTCTCGTCACCCCCGCCTTCCCCGCCTTCCCCGCCGCTCCGCACCAATTCGACCCTTCCCACCCCTCTTCTCCCTTCAAGTTGGAGGAGAAAAGCACCTGCGGAGGAGGAATTCCCGCAAAACCTCCGCCAAAAGGTCGGTTCTCCTCCGTAACATAGGGGCATGACCCGCCGCATCTTGCTCGTGAATGGACCGAACCTCAACCTGCTCGGCACCCGCGAGCCCGAAATCTATGGCGCTGACACTCTCGCAGATGTCGAACGACTCACCGAACAGACCGCCGCACAGTTTGGGCTCGAGGTGCGCGCAGTGCAGTCGAACCACGAAGGTGCGCTCATCGACGCGATACACGCCGCGCGCGAAGATTGCGCAGCGATCATCATTAACCCTGGGGCCTTCACGCACACCTCGGTTGCGCTGCGCGACGCACTCGCAGGGGTCGCACTGCCCTTCGCTGAGGTGCACCTCAGCAATGTGCACGCTCGCGAGGAGTTTCGCCACCACAGTTACCTGGCTCCGCTCGCCGAATTTGTCATCTCGGGCGCCGGGGTACAGGGGTATGAGCTTGCCGTTCGCAGAATTGCGACGCTGCTGAGCTAGTACGGGCTGACTTCACTAGTGCTGGCTGGCTTTGCACGTGCGGACCGGCCTCGTGAGCTCGGCTTCGTTTCGCTACACTCCGCCGCCACCGCCGCCGCCGCCACCGCCGCCTGCTGAGGCGCCGCCCGAACCTCCACTCGACGAAGCCGAGTACGCCGCGCTCAATCCAGAGCTGATCGAAGTGAAGCTTGCAGAGAAGTTGCTCGCGCTGAAGGCCGCCGTGCCAACGCACCAGCTGGGGCTGTCGCCACTCGTTTCATAGAGTCGACCCAATTCGGCTGCCCACTTCTTTTCTTCACCGAACAGCATGGCGTAGGGC
>JAAZHL010000083.1 GCA_012510755.1 Leucobacter sp. | reverse complement strand
GCGATGTTTACCGCTGCAACCAGGTCGATGGCGGCCGAAGAACATCCCAAGACAATCTCGAAACGACAACGGCCGTTCGTTGCCTCGCCACCGACAGCGGCTTCGCTGCCGACAGTATTCTTCAGAACGGTCATGTGAGGCACGCTGCAGAGTCGCGGCGCGAGAGGGGGTCCGGATCTGGTTCAGCGCAGCGGCTGGGTGGAAGACGACGCACTGAGACTCCTGTCGAACAGGTGCGGTTGCTATATCCAATCTAGGCATCTGAGTTGGAATTCACAAGCCAGAGTATGCTGGAGACATGCCACCTAAGTCGAAGGTCGTTGCGGATGCCTTGGAAAGCCCCTGCGGCATCACGCGAACCCTTGGAGTTCTCAGCGACCCATGGGCTTTCTTGATCCTGCGATCATCCTTTCTGGGGCAGCGCACGTTTGCGGAGTTTCGCTATAGTCTTGGCATCGCGACCGACGTGCTCACGGCCCGACTGAACACCCTCGTGGAGCAAGGTATTTTCAAGAAGGTGCCATACCAGCACGCAGGGCAGCGCACCCGTCACGCATACGACCGAACAATGGCGGGGCAAGAGCTGCTGACAGTGCTGATCTCCATGCAGCAGTGGGGAGACGCGCATCTCGTCTCGAACAAGCCGCGCGAAGTGCTACCGGTGCGGCGCGATTCAGACAGCAAGGTGCGGGTGTCACTCGTTGACGAAGAAGGGTCTTTCGTTAACTCGGCTGACACTGAATTCGTGCGAGAGCACAGCGGCTAGGTCGTGTCGGCAGCCTCCGCAAGACTGCTAGATCGTGGCTGCTTTTCCCGCACCCTTGTTGTTTCGCTCGCGCTTCTGAAGATGCCCTATTGGGGTGTCGCCCGTGTGTTGTTTGTCCACGAACCCAGCTGATCCACCACAGCAGAATCACGTGCTCGCTGCTTGTCGGGAATCAGCGTCTGGCAGGCTCGACACCAACACCTCACATCACGGTGCGGATAATCCTTGGGTGCCAAACACGATCGTCACCCACTGATTCGATGCGCGCGCCGCGCCGCGCCGTGAGCACCAAGGCGAGGCGCGGCGGGCCCGCCACGGTTCGTGCGTTTGCGGTCGATCTTGGTGACCTCGATTCCATTCGTGACGCGGTCGCGCGCACGGTGGACGAGCTCGGTGCCGTTGACGTCTTGGTCAACAATGCGGGCATCGTGCGCGGGGCACTGTTTTGGGAGCATGACTCAGCGAACGATATCGAGCTGACGATGCGCGTGAATTCGCTTGGGCCGATGTGGTTGGCACGCGAGTTGCTGCCAGCGATGCTCGAGGATCGCAGCCGCCCAAAGCGCATCTTGAACATTGCTTCTGCGGCTGGCACCCTCGCGAACACCCGCATGAGCGTGTACGCGGCATCGAAGTGGGCGATGAGCGGCTGGAGCGACGCGTTGCGGCTCGAGCTCGCGCGTTCGGGTTATGACCACATCGCGGTGACGACATTCTGCCCGAGCTACATTTCAACGGGCATGTTTGCTGG
>JAAZHL010000415.1 GCA_012510755.1 Leucobacter sp. | reverse complement strand
TTTCCCGCCCCTTTTTCTTCCTGTTTAACTATGTAATTCTTATAGGTTGCTGTTTCCTTTTTAATAAAAACCCAAATTTCTTTAGCAATCAGGTTTTTTAAGGTTTCTCAGAAACTTTAAACATGACACATATGTGCATGCCAAATTAAAAAAAATAAAAAACACCAGTCAAGAAGAATCGTTCAGAATTGCTTATTTATACACATTATAAATAATTTAACCCACCAAACTGCTTTTTTTGTTATGTGTTATATTGGCATGCCTGATAAAAAAGTCTTTAAGTAAACCGGAAAACAGGCCATCTTCTTTGATAAGCTCAAGGGGCAGCAGGCCGGTGGAGGTGTATCTTATTGCTTTTGGCTAAGCAAAAGAAAAAATTTAAGCGGAATGATGACACAAGCGATAATAATACCTTTTTTACTTATCAAGGTTTGTTTGTTTGAATGGCATTTTGCAAATAAGAATGTAAAAAATAAACATTATTGTTTCTGGGAATTATTAGATTTTCGGATCTAAGATTTTTATCAAGGGTAAATAAAACCAAATCGGGAAAATCCATAACTTCAGTTTTGAAAAACGGGTCGTGAGTGAAAAATAAATTTTCATGTAACTCCAATCCTAATAAGTCAATAAAATTAAACTGATCGACTATATTGCCCCGAGATCCAATAATCATGAGGGAATTATTTCCTAGGCCATTGAGGATTTTTAAAATTTTTTCATTCAACTCGCTTATGCAGGGGTTGCATGAGTTGTCATTAATTTTGTAAATAATAACTCTTTTATCAACTACCAATTCGGCAATTTTTCCAACTTTTTTGTTTTGAGAAATAGAAAACAAAACGGCTTCCGGATTAATTAAAGAAAACCCAATTTCTATTTCTTTTTCAATGTTGTATTTCTCTTCTAAAGCAAGTTCTTGTAGAAGCTTTATTTCCTTTTTTAATTTTCCGCTATTTCTTCTTTCCCGAACAAAAAATGAAATAGTTAAAAACAACAGGATTAGTATTACGAAAGTTAAAGCAGGTCTTTCCATACTGAGACATTAAGCTGAATTTAAAAGACAGACTTTATTTTTTCAAGGTTATTTCAACTAAATATGGATGATCCATTTCTGAAACACTCCCCAAAAAATCATGACTCCGGTAGTTATGAGTTTGCTCATATGATTCAGTAGGATTAAAATTTTGAATTAGTTTGTACAAATCATTTCCGGGAATGGTGAAGTAAAGCTTGTTGTCTTTAACAAGAATTAAAGTAAGCCTGGTAAAGTCAATATCCCACACCTGATGAAAAAGCAAGTCATCAAAAAAGCGATCAAAAACATATTTTTTATCTTCTTTTTTATCATATATAAAGTGATAAAAAGCTTTGCTTTTTGACCCGCGCATAATTAAGTATCTCTCTGTTTCACCAGCCCCTCCCATTAGAAACCCATAACCTTTACCCCATACTTCATCGAAAAATTCTTTAACGTTATTAAAATTTTTCTTGAGTATATTTTCGGGAATGTTATTGCTCCCAAAATCAATTTGATATTTCTTCCGAAAAGTACCTTCTGAAATCGAGTAAATTTCCCTTCCGACTGCATGCCAAAAAAGCAATTCATTGTTGTATTCAGAAAAATTAAACAAATCAACTACCTGGAGAAATGGCACTTGGTTGTCGGGTACCTCAATTGCTTTAAACTTTTCATGTAAGGTTAAAGCATCAAATATCTTCAACAAATAATCTGAAACCCATTTAAGAAAACCGTAGTAAACAACGTAGTCGCCCTCATTCTTTTCAAAGGCCTCTCCTCCCCAACGAGGATGATTATCTTCATTGACAAAGTTTCCATCAAAATCGTAAGTTATTTTCTTCTGGTCATTTAAACTCAAAATTTCAACATATTCGCTTCCTGTGTCAATTAAGAATGATGTTATCCTTTGATATTCTCCAGGGCCTTTCCCAAAATTGCCAATTCTGTTCTTGAAGTTTCCCAAACTATCAAATACAAAAATGTATGGTGGATTGCCTTTTGTGCTAATAAAAAAATAATTATTATACATTTTGGCCAAACCAAACTCAGACACAAATTGGTTTTCGGGCAAGGAAAGTTCAATAATACGGATTTTCTCAGCAATTTCAGAAAAAGGTAATTGCTCACTATTATGTATATCAAAAGAAATTAAAAAACTTTCAGAATCACTATTATTGCAAGCCACAAAAGTCAAAACAATAAGATTAAAAAAAGAGAAAACCAGAAAGTTTGAAAAGTATTTTTTCATTTAAAAAATGTTTTTTGCCTGGTGAAAAACCGCATTACTTTGAATAA
>JAAZHL010000082.1 GCA_012510755.1 Leucobacter sp. | reverse complement strand
GGGTGCACTCAGCAGAGTTCGAGCGATCGCGAGCCGCTGCTTTTCGCCGCCAGACAGCATGATGCCGCGCTCGCCGACTTCGGCATCGAGGGCCCGTGAGAGGTGTGCGGCAGCAATGTCTGAGGTGGGTGGCAGGTTTGATTCGCCCAGAGATTCAACATTTTCGGTGTCGGGCGCAGAACCAATGTGGTCGGGGGCAGAATCAATGTGCGTGGACGCAGAGCCAATGTGTGCGAGGTTAGCCGCGGTGCGCTCGAGAAGCCCGCCGAGATTGACCGCTCGCAACACGCGTATGCATTCGGCATCGCTTGCATCTGGTGAGCCGAGCAAGAGGTTGTCGCGCAAGGATCCCGCGAGCACCGGTGCGTCTTGCTCAACATAACCAAGCTGCGCCCGCAACTCACCACGGTCGAGGTTGCGCAGGTCGACCCCGTGCAGTTCAATGCTGCCACTGTCGGGGTCGTAGAAGCGCTCGATGAGCGCGAGGGTGGTCGACTTACCAGCCCCCGAGGGGCCGACAAGGGCGACGCGGGACGACCGTGCAATTTCAAACGACACGTTCTTCAAGACTGACGTCTCAACGATCTCAGCGGGTGCGGCCTCGGCATCGCGCCAGGCGCCGCGACCACCGCGTCCGCTGCGCACCAGTTCGCGCGCATCGATTCGCGCGGGAGCCGCCGACCGATAGGTGAAACTCACGTCATTGAAGCGAATGGCGGGGGCGTCGGGCTGCGCCTGCTCGGCGAGCGGCACGATGCGCCCAGCGGGGGCCAGCGCCACATCGTGGTCGTTCTCAGCCGGGGTGGTAACGATTTCTTGGATGCGGCCGAGCGCGCCCAACGCCTGGTTCACGGCGGCGATTGCGCCGAACGCCTGGCCGAGCGGGGCCACCATCAAGAACAAGAAGACGATGAACATGACGAGTTGTGCGATACCGATGGCCCCGATTGCAACGCGGTACCCGCCAAGCCCGAGCACCACCAGGAATGAGAGCTGCAGTGCCAAGAATGAGATTGGCACGATCAGTGCAGAAATCTTTGCAACCTTCAAGCCCAGCACGTAGGCCTCTTCGGCTTCGGCTTCGGTGGCACGCTGCTCGCGGTGGGTGGCGCCGGCGGCACGAATCGTGCGAATCGAAGAAATTGAGCGCTCGACCTGGGCAGCGAGATCGCCCACCTTCTGTTGCGCCTGCGTCACGGCCGGGCGAATCTTGGCAGACACAGCCACGACGATCATCAGAGCAATGACAACAACCGAGAATGTGATGCCAAAGAGCACAGGGTCGATGACGAGCATGCCGATGAGCGCGCCGAAGAACACGAGCAGCCCACTGATTGCCTCGACCATGCCCTGTGTCAGTACTGCCCGCAGCAACGTCGTGTCACTGCCAACGCGCGAGACGAGGTCACCCGTGCGGCGCCGATCGAACTCACCGATTGGCAGGCGCAGAATGCGGGCAATCAGTGTGCGTCGACTGTGCAACACGACACCCTCGCCCATGCGTTGCAGCACATAGTGTTGAAAACCGCTCAGCAGCGCATCGACCACAACCAGCACACTCAATATCACCAGCAGCACACCAAGGGGTTGGCTAAGCTGCACCCGTTCGATGACCTGACCGAGCAGCACCGGCTGCGCGAGTGAAGTGCCAGCGCCCACGATGCCGAGCGCGAGCGCCAGCGTGAGCGGGCCGCGTTGCGTGAGCAGGTAGGGCACCAGCTGCTTCAGGGAAGCGCGGGGACCGCGGCGCCTGCCGGTGGTTTGCGCGCCGCTCACTTCGGGGTCGTTCTTGGCTGCGTTGCGGGATGTAGGCGTGGAGTCGGGCACGTCTCACACACTAGCGTTGCCCGCTGACAGCCACCTCGGTGGGTGATGAGGCGCTGGGGTGCTAGGAAGTGCTGCTTGCGGCCGCGCGAATCTGCTGCACAGTGATCACAGAGTGCAGCGCCGCCTCGGCCGCCTCGACGCCCTTCGACTCGCTCGAGCCCGGCAGACCCGAACGGTCAAGCGCTTGCTCGTCGTTATCAGTGGTGAGCACGCCGAACCCAACCGGCTTGCCGGCATCGAGTTGCACGCGGGTGAGCCCGTCGGTGACTGAGTTCGATACGAACTCAAAGTGCGGGGTGCCACCCCGCACAATCACGCCCAAGCAGACCGCGGCATCGAAGTCGCCGCCGCCCGCTGAGGCAGGGGCGAGCGCCGACTGGGCGGCCAGCGGCAGCTCAAAGGCTCCTGCCACGCGAAACAGCGTGTGCTCGGCACCCGCTGCCTCGAGCGTCGCGATCGCACCGGCGATGAGCCCATCCATCACCTGTTCATGCCAGCTGCCAGCCAGCACAGCAACCCGCAGGTTGCGGCCATCGATGTTCAGGCTTGGCGATCCTTGTCCACTCATGTCGAGGCGCTCCTTCAAAATTTTGAGTAGTAATAATGCTTGTCGCTGTTCACGTGTGCAGCGTTGACATGGGTCAGTCGTTATTGTCGGCGGGCGGCAGATGCCCCATGCGATTCTGCTTCGTCGCAAGGTAGGCGGCGTTCTGCTCATTGAGGCCTACGTAGAGTGGCACCCGCTCGCTCACCACCACCCCACGCTGCTCAAGCTGCCGCACCTTGTCGGGGTTGTTCGTTAGCAACCGCACGCTGCGCACCCCAAGATCGGTAAGAATCTCGGCAGCGGCGGTGTAATCGCGGGCGTCGGCGGGCAGACCAAGCTGCAGGTTCGCGTCAAGCGTGTCGACCCCGCTCTCTTGCAACTGGTACGCGCGAAGCTTGTTCGCGAGACCAATGCCGCGGCCCTCATGCCCGCGAAGGTATATGACGGCTCCGCCGCGCTTCTGTACCAGGTCGAGCGCCGCCTGTAGCTG
>JAAZHL010000423.1 GCA_012510755.1 Leucobacter sp. | reverse complement strand
GTTCGGCATTGTAGACAACGGGACCGCCCGCAATGACAATCGGGTCGTCTTCTTTCCGGTCGCTCGAAAAAAACGGGATTCCCGAAAGATCCAGCATCTGTAATACGTTGGTATAGCACATTTCGTACTGAAGGGAGAACCCGACGACATCAAATTCCGAAAGAGGTGTCCGGGTCTCCAGTGAGCTCAACGGAATATTTCGATCCCGCATAATCGCGTCCATATCCTTCCACGGCGAGAACGCTCGTTCACAATAGACGTAAGGAATCTCATTCAGCAGATGATAGAGAATGACCAAAGCCAGATTGCTCATTCCGATCTCATAAATATCCGGAAAACAGTACGCGAAACGCACATAATCGGTGCGTCCCGCCTCCTGAATCTGAGACAGCACTTCCGACTTAACAACCGCACCTCTCTCCCCGCCGACATATCGTGCGGGATTCTCGACGCGAAGAAGATCGGCGCGTTCGATTCGGTTGGTATGCATTTTATTCATTTCCGTCTCTCCTCTCGCGTACGGCGCGGATGAACTCCTCGACCTTATCGCGGTCTTTGTATCCGTCGGTTTCAAGAGAGCCCGATGCGTCTACGGCATAGGGCGAGAAAACTTGAATCGCCTCGCGGACGTTCCGGGCGTTGATTCCGCCCGCAACAATGATTCTCTGCCGCAACGGGCGCAACGCTTCCAAAGCGGCTTTCCCGATCTTCCACGGGAACGGAACGCCCGATCCGCCGTCTTTCCCGCTCACAACCACATCGAAAAGCAAGGCATCAAAGGAAGAAAGCGGCGGGTAGCCGACCGTTCGGGTCAGGATATCCGCCGCACTCCCGGCCGTGTCCGGCACGGCGATCCGCTGCCATATTTCGATCCCCTCACCGGCTCTCGCGCGAAGCTCGACTTTAAGGCCTGAAAAATACTCCGGTGTCGTATCGAAGTGCAGTTGGACGGCAAAAAGCCCGACCTCTGCGGCGACTCGCGCGACCTCATCCGGCGGGTTGCCGGCAAACACGCCGACTCTCCGGATATCCGGATCTAAACGGCCGGCGATTTCCTTGGCTTCCGCAGCGCTGACCTGCCTGCGGGAAGACGCGAAAACGAAACCGACATAATCCGGATGACAGGCATTCATGATGTCCGCATCCTGCGGTCTTCTTAATCCGCACAGTTTTACACGTGTCATGAAAATGCTTCTACCCTTTCCCGGTCAGGCGGGCCTCAAGCTCCGCCCTTTCCTTTTCAAAGCCCGGCTTACCCAAAAGCGCGAACATATTCTTCTTATATGCCTCAACACCGGGTTGATTGAAGGGATTAACGGACAAAAGGTATCCCGATATCGCGCAGGCCTTTTCGAAAAAATACACAAGCTCGCCCAAGCAATACGCGTTCATGTCCGAAACGGAAAGCACCATGTTCGGAACCCCGCCGTCGATATGTGCCAGTACGGTTCCCTGAAGCGCCTTGAAATTAACTTCGTTCATATCCATTCCGGAAAGAAAATTCAGTCCGTCCAGATTCTCGGGATCCTCCGGGATCCCGAAAGAGCGGCGAGGGTTCACGAAATTTACGACCGTCTCGAAAAGCATTCGTCTGCCGTCCTGAATGTACTGTCCCATCGAATGAAGGTCGGTAGTATTGTCAACACCGGCAGGAAATATGCCTCTTCCGTTCTTCCCCTCGGACTCGCCGTACAACTGCTTCCACCACTCGGTCATGAAGTGGTAACCCGGCTCGTAATTGACCATGACTTCGGTTGTGTAACCACGCCGCAGAAGGCAATTGCGAGCCGCCGCATACAGATAACAGTCATTGTCCGCAAGTGTTGCCTTACGATAAGCCTTCGCCGCATCTTTGGCACCGCGCATGATCTCGCGGATATCAATGCCGGCAACAGCGATCGGCAGAAGTCCGACCGCTGTGAGAACCGAATATCGTCCGCCGATATCGTCGGGAACAACAAAACTTTCATATCCTTCCTGATCGGAAAGGCCCTTAAGCGCACCCTTACTGCGATCCGTGGTCGCGTAGATTCGATTTCTGGCTTCCTGTCTTCCGTATCGCTTTTCCATGTATGCACGAATGACCCGAAACGCGATCGCCGGCTCGGTGGTGGTTCCGGATTTGGAAATAATATTCACCGAAACTCTTTTCCCCTCAAGCAGATCCATCAGGTCCGAAAAATATGTCGCGCTGATCGAATTTCCGCAGAAAAGCACCATCGGCGCCTTGCGGGTCTTCTTATCAGTCGCGTTCGAAAAAGAATGCCCCAGGAGTTCAATCGCCGCGCGGGCACCAAGATAGGATCCGCCGATGCCGATGACCAAAAGGATATCCGATTCTTTCCGGATCTTCGCCGCGGCGGTACGTATTCTTCGAAATTCTTCTTTATCATATTCAACCGGCAGGTCCAGCCAACCGAGAAAATCGTTTCCGGGACCGTTTTTCTTGTGGAGCATATGATGCGCCACCTCGATTTGAGGGGCCATATGCTCAATTTCTTCCGCATCGATAAACGTCATGAGATTTGTCGTATTCAGTCTGATCATATTCTTCTCCCGTAGGTTTATTAGAGTCATCGCTCCAGTAAGTATAGCATTTACGGACACACTCTGTGAATAGAATGCGATGCCCCAAAAGACAATGAAT
>JAAZHL010000446.1 GCA_012510755.1 Leucobacter sp. | reverse complement strand
TGCCGGGCCCCGGGAAAAAATCTATTTCAACCCGGCTCACGTTCATGCTGCCATTGCTACGTGCGGAGGCATTTGCCCCGGTCTCAACAACGTAATCAGAGCGGTGGTGCGCTGTTTTTGGTACCGCTATAATGTTCGCCGAATTTCGGGTATTCGTTTCGGATATCGCGGGCTTTTAGAAAATTCACCATATCCGCTTCTCACGCTAAATCCGGATATTGTCGACGAAATCCAAGAAAAAGGTGGAACGATTCTCGGTAGTTCGCGTGGAGGCGGAGATCGGGTAGAAGAGATTGTAGATTCGCTCGAACGACTAAACATCAACATCCTGATTACCGTCGGAGGAGACGGAACACTACGCGGAGCTTGGGAAATCGGAGAAGAGATACGCAAGCGAAGGCTTAAGATTGCCGTGATTGGAGTTCCAAAAACCATTGATAATGATCTTTCATTCATTCAAGTTTCGTTCGGATTCGATACAGCGGTATCTGCAGCGGTTCAGTCGGTAAGAGGAGCTCATACCGAAGCCAAAGGTTCAATTAACGGTATCGGCTTGGTAAAGGTCATGGGGCGTGAATCTGGATTCATCGCAGCACATACTGCGCTTGCTCAAAGCGATGTCAATTTTTGCCTGATTCCCGAAAGTCCGTTTGACCTCGAAGGACCAAACGGATTATTGGGACATTTGAAAAAACGAATTCTCGATCGTGGACATGCAGTAATTTTAGTTGCGGAAGGTGCCGGACAAGCGCTTGTTCCCAAACTTGGGGAAAAAGATGCTTCCGGGAATGTGAAATTCTACGATATCGGAATATTCCTGAAAGATGAGATCAAACGGTTCTTTAAGAAAGAAGGTATCGAGATGAATATCAAATATATCGATCCTTCGTACATCATCCGCAGTGCTCCGGCTAACCCAAACGACTCGATTTACTGTTCGCGTCTCGGTGCGCATGCGGTTCATGCAGCCATGTGCGGTAAAACGCAGGCGTTGGTTTCTTTGGTGAACAATCGCTTCGTTCACATACCGATAAAGGTCGCGGTTGCCGAAAGAAATCATGTCGATACGGAAGGCAACCTTTGGAGAGATGTGTTGGAAAATACAAGGCAGCCTGCATCGATGAAAAATTGAGATATTGTTCCAAAAATACAAGAAACTCATAAATTTGCCGGTAGACGTCTTGATTATTTTTTATTTTGTATATATGTTTCGTTCCGAAAGGAAAAGAAGCGGTTGTCACTTCCGAGTGCTAGAGCACCGTTTACTTGCTTTTCATAACCTCCTTTTTGTTCCCTCTGGGTTTAACCTCCTTTTCCCCAGAGGGTTTTTTTATGGCAACGCATAGGACTGCCGTATGTCGAACATAACTGCTTATGAATAGTCAAATCCAGTATGACAATTGAGGATGTTTATATGAGCAATCTGTGCCTATTTCAACCGGCTGAACAGCTCAATGTACGCTTTTAGAACCTCGTCGGAATTACCGCCAGAGAGAATCTTGCCGGCCAGAGTTTTTCCTAGTTGGACTCCTTCCTGGTCGAACGAGTTAACGTTCCAGATAAAACCCTGGAACATTACTTTGTTTTCGAAATGTGCCAATAGGGCTCCAAGTGTCTCAGGGGTAAGCCGTTTTGCGTATAGCAGGCTAGAGTAACGATTGCCTGGGAATTGTTTGTTCGGATTATCATCTATTTTTCCACAGGCAAACGCGACGATTTGTGCAATCAGATTCGCGATAAGCTTTTCTTGACTGGTAGAACCGTCGGTTACTACATCGTTTTGCCTCTGAGAGTCGAGAAATCCGATAAATTGAATCGGAATCGTATCTGTCCCCTGATGCAGATGTTGATAAAACGAGTGCTGACCGTTGGTTCCCGGTTCGCCGAAGATTACCGGACCCGTAGGATAGTTTAGCAATTTCCCGTCACGATTAACCCGTTTTCCGTTGCTTTCCATGTCGAGTTGCTGTAAGTGGGCGGGAAATCTCGACAATGCCTGGGCGTAGGGAAGAACCGCTGTGCACGGTAGCTGCAATACATTACGTAGATAGACTCCGATGAGCGCATCGAGCAATGCGGCATTTTTACAAATATCTTTTTCTAATGCATTTACATCGGCTTCATGAGCACCCGAGAGCAATCGCTTAAAAGTATCGAATCCAAATGCAAGTGATAAAACCACGGCTCCGACGGCACTGGTAGATGAATAGCGGCCGCCGATATAATCGTCAATGTAAAATGAATCTAAAACGGCATTTGATTTTGCCAGCGGACTGGTTTTGCTAGTTACTGCGATAACGTGCGATGCAGGATTGAAGCCATCGATATTCTGTGCACGCATCGCTTTCAGTACAAATTTTTGGTTCGTAAGCGTTTCTTGGGTAGTACCGCTTTTTGAGACTAAAATAAATAAGGTCGTTTCAAAATCAAGGCCGGTCAGTATATCGGTAGGATCGTCAGGATCTACGTTAGAAATGAAACGGGCTTCGAGTATGTCAATGTTTTTGTGAACGCACCATCCTTTCAATGCTTGATAGAGCGCACGCGGACCAAGGTCGCTACCTCCGATTCCGATCTGAACGACTGTTTTTATCTGCTTTCCGGTCGAACCGGTTATGTTTCCGTCACGAACTGCTTTCGAGAAAGCTTCGATCCGATGCAGTTGCTCTTGATAAAATGCCAACTTGTCTTCTCCGTCGGCGATGACAGTCTGGTTGCCTAAAAGAAGATTTCCTCGGGTAAGATGGTGTAGAACCATACGGCGCTCACCTGTATTCATGATAGCTCCGGATACGAGCGCCTGATATTTGTCCACGAGCTGTTGCTCTTCGGCTAGTTGTGCCAGCAACTCGAGATGTTCGCTTCCGATTGGCATCGTAGCCCAGTTGTAGAAGAGCCTGCCTCCTGCC
>JAAZHL010000081.1 GCA_012510755.1 Leucobacter sp. | reverse complement strand
GGCGTGCCTGTATTGGGACTCATCTGGTCTGGTGTTCGAAACGAGTACTCGAGTTCGACGTGCTTACCGTTGCTGCTGCCAACAACGATGGTGTGGAACTCAGAGAGTGGCTCGGGCAGCCCTTCGGTTGAGCCGTCATCGAGTCGACTCATCAGTGCCATAGCGACCTGCTGAGGCGACACCTGGTTGCCCGCGATAGTGAGTGGATCGCTCGAGGTGAGGCCAAACTCATGGAGTCCCTGCCATTCCTCGTTGAACCCCGGCACAGAGCCCTTCTGGCTCACCGTTTGCACTCCCGGTAAGTACTTTGGAAGGGTAGCTGGCTCGGGGTGTCCAACATGAAACACTGGCTGTGGTCCGAGCTTTGGAAACTCAAATATCTCGGGTTCGGTAAAGGGCTGAATGTTGGTGATTTCGCCATTCTTGAAGGTGGGGAAGGCCCCATCGACCATGTGCAATGCGTGATGCACCGCTGCAGAGGCCCCCAGTTCGTCGACGTCAGTGACGCTGACCGCCCAACGCAGGTGAACCTCATCAACCGAGTCAAGTTGTTGGGCTGCGTACATTGCCAGCATGTTCATCGAGCCGGGGCTCACGCCCAACCCAATGATTGCGGTGATGCCTGCGGCGTTTGCCTTATCTGAGAGTTCGAGGCAAGCCAAGGTCGGCTGCCAATCATCGCTGATATCAACGTAATTCACCCCCGCGTGAATTGCCGCCTTCAGCACGTGCTCCTGATAGAGAAAGTACGGGCCAACAAGGTTGATGACTACGTCCGCTTGTCGTAGCGTCTCATCGAGTGCTGTTTCATCTCGAATATCAACGTGTATGGCAGAGACCTTTTCGCCGTGCGTTCTGGCCAGCGCCTGCGCCTTGTCGATATTGAGATCAGCGACAATGACCTGGGTGACCTCAGAGTGCGCGGCCAGCCGTTCGACGGCAGTGCGACCTTCTTGCCCGGCGCCGCCCAACACGAGAACCTTCATGATGTCTCCTTTGACATGCTTGAACAGTAAACACAAATCCGAATCAGATTCGTATTTGCCATGCTCGAGCACCCCGCACCAATTGTCAAGAGTGCAAGCTGCTCAAAATTGCAGAAATGTACATATATGCACTTTCGGATGTGTAGAAAACGTACACTCTTACTATGACCGATCGCGCGCCCCGCCCCTTTCCAGAACCCGACGCGCTCTCGTTGCCACTGCTCGATGACGCTGACCACCACGCAGGCAAAGTAGAAGAAACCAAGCCGACCTGGCGGGGCTGGATTCACGCGGCAACATTTCCTATCGCCATCGCTGCGGGCGTGGTGCTGATCGTCTTGGCCAATGGACCGCTCGCCAAGACTGCCGCTGCCGTGTTCATGGCAACGAGTCTGGTGCTGTTCGGGGTGTCAGCCCTCTACCATCGAGTGAACTGGAAGCCAGCAACCAAGCAGCTTTTTCGGCGCCTCGACCACGCAAATATCTTCTTGCTGATTGCCGGCACCTACACCCCGATTGCGCTGCTCGCACTACCGCTCGACAAAGGCCTGATTCTGCTGGTCTCGGTGTGGAGCGGCGCGCTGCTGGGCATCGGCTTTCGGGTCTTCTGGCTGGGTGCGCCGCGCTGGTTGTATGTGCCGCTCTATGTGCTTTTGGGGTGGGCAGCCGTGGCGTTTCTCGGCGATATCGCGCGGGCAAACTTCGCAGCCATGGTGCTCATTGTGGTTGGTGGGTTGCTGTACACGGCTGGCGCGGTGATTTATGGACTGAAACGACCCAACCCGGTGCCAGGAAAATTTGGTTTTCACGAGATCTTTCACTCGCTGACGGTGCTCGCATTTTTGTGCCACTGGACCGGTGCGCTGCTCGTTTCGTTGCACCCGGTGTACCTGCGATAGTTTCTGGGCGAGGATCGCCAAACCCGGCGCTGCAATTCATGTTGGGGCACTAAAGTGAACAGGGTGACCACCCAGATCCCTGAGCCCAAGCCGGGGCCGCTGTATAAGCTCTATCAGCGTCGGCTTCGTCGGGAGATCGACCCTGCGCGGGTGCCACACCACATCGCGGTCATCGTCGATGGAAATCGGCGCTGGGCAAGACGACGACTCGAAGAGCGTGCCGCCGTCGGCCACCGCGCCGGCGCACGCAAAATACCTGACTTTCTGCGGTGGTGCGAAGACGCGGGCGTCAAAGTGGTCACCCTCTACCTGCTCTCGACCGACAACCTGCAAGGCCGTGAGAAGCAAGAGCTTGATGATCTCTTCTCGATTATTGCGGGCCTCTCGAGTGAGCTCAGCAAGATTGAGGGGTGGCGAGTGCGACATGTGGGCAGTTGTGACGGGCTGTCGCCCGACCTCGTGTCAGCGCTGCAAGAAGCTGAGCGGTCGTCGGCAGCACATGATGGACTGCACGTGAATTTGGCGGTCGGCTATGGCGGGCGAGACGAGATCACTGCAGCGATGCACAGTGTGATTGCCGAGCATCAGGCCGAAGGCGGCACGATTGAGACCTTGGCCAGTCGACTCACGCCTGAAACCATCGGCGCACACCTTTGGACACGGGGTCAGGCCGACCCAGACCTGGTCATTCGTACCTCAGGCGAGCAGCGGTTGAGCGACTTCATGATTTGGCAATCGGCGCACAGCGAATTCTATTTTGTCGAAGCGCTCTACCCCGATTTGCGTGAGGTCGATCTGTTGCGTGCGCTGCGAGACTATTCACGCAGGCAACGCCGCCTCGGCCGTTAACCCGCGAGAAAGTCTTCGAGCTCTTCGCGAGCGACGTGATCAGGCTTCTGCGTGGGCGGCGATTTCATGAAGTACGCAGATGCGGCCTCAACGGGCCCCGCCTGACCGAGATCTTTGGCGACCTTGGCAGATCGGATTGCGTCGATCATGGTTCCTGCTGAGTTGGGGGAGTCCCACACCTCAAGCTTGTATTCGAGACTCATGGGTACATCGCCGAACCCGCGCCCTTCGAGTCTCACGAATGCGAACTTGCGGTCTTGCAGCCAGGGCACGTGGTCACTCGGGCCAATATGCACATCGCCCTCAGGCAGGTTAACCTCAATGTTCGAGGTGACAGCCTGCGTTTTGGAGATCTTCTTCGACTGCAGCCGGCTGCGCTCAAGCATGTTCTTGAAGTCCATATTGCCGCCAACGTTCAACTGATAGGTGTGATCGAGGGCAATGCCGCGGCTCTCCATCAGGTGCGCCAGCACTCGGTGTGTGACCGTCGCGCCCACCTGGCTCTTAATGTCGTCACCCACGATCGGCAATCCTGCCGCAGTGAACTTCGCTGCCCACTCGGGGTCGCTCGCGACAAACACCGGCACCGCATTCACAAACGCGACCCCCGCATCGAGAGCTGCCTGCGCGTAAAATTTCACGGCATCCTCGCTGCCGACCGGAAGGTAACATGCGAGCACATCGGCGCCGCTAGCCCGCAATACTGCGGCCACGTCAACAGCCTCGACGGTCGACTCTTCCACTTCGTCGCGATAGTACTCGCCAAGGCCATCTAATGTCGGCCCGCGCAGCACCTCGACGCCCAACTGCGGCACCTCAGAAAACTTGATGGTGTTGTTGTGCCCGGCCCAAATGGCCTCACCGAGATCGCTGCCGACCTTGGCCGCATCAACTTCGAACGCTGCGACGAACTCGAGATCTGACACGTGATAGCCGCCAAGTCGCACATGCATGAGGCCCGGCACCTGCTCATCATCGGCAGCATTCCGGTAGTACTCAACTCCCTGCACGAGTGAACTCACACAATTGCCGATGCCCGCGAGGGCCACCTTCACCTTCATGGCACCAATTCTCTCTTCGCTTCTGCGCCGCCAAACACAGTGGCGCACCAACGATCAATTCTATTGCCTGTCATAAGCTGAACTGTGTGCAAGAGACGAAGCAGCCAATGCTGCAGCCACACGAGATCACCGCGGTGGCAATTCGGGCCGCCTTCGAAGCCGGAAAAATAGCGCTCGAGGGGTTTCGATCGGCCGAGACGGTAGCCGAGATCAAAACCGACAAGCACGATCTGGTGACGCAGTACGATCGCGCGTGTGAGCAGCACATTCGTCAGCTCGTGCTTGCGCATTACCCCGACTCGAGCATCGTCGGCGAAGAAGACGGCTCGCGCATCGGCACGGGTGAGCTCACCTGGTATATTGACCCGATCGACGGCACCTCGAACTATGCACGGGGCATCGCGATGTGGGCCGTCAGCATAGGTGTCGCGAGGCGCGGCGAGATGATGACCGGGGTGATCTACGATCCGGTCAGTGACCATATGTTTTGGGCGGATGCCCGCGGAGCGTTTCTGTCGAACGGAGCACTCGACGGCGAACCGCTCCCGCTGCACAGTCGCGGGTACACACAGCCCGAGCAGGCAACGGTGGCTCTGAACTTTCCGCTCGCGAGAGATCTCGTGCATCGCCCGCAGCTCGCACTCGAACAGTTTGCCGCGGTCACACAGACCTTCGCACAGGTGCGCAGCCTCGGCAGCACCTGCATTGCGCTCGCCTGGATAGCCGCAGGGTGGCTCGATACGACGATCTCTTTTGAGACCAACAGCTGGGACATCGCTGCCGGATCACTGCTGATCAAACGCGCCGGCGGCGTCTTCGAGACGTATGATCATGACGCACGCCAGCTGCCGCAGGGTCGAGACTATTTGGGTGATCACTATTTCGCGACGGTTGCGGGCGGGCAATTTGAGCTCTTGCGCGAGATTATGCGCACCCAGAGCGCGCGAGGGCTGGCAGAATGATGCCATGGCGATAGACACCGCAGACCTGCCTGAGCCGACCGACCCTGACGACCTGCCACCTCTCGGCACGAACCCGGGGTGGCTCAGTGACGATGAGCTTGCGTTCGTTCGCAGGCGC
>JAAZHL010000080.1 GCA_012510755.1 Leucobacter sp. | reverse complement strand
TACCTCACCTTCTTCTTGGGCGCCATCTTCGTGGCAGGCCAGGCATGGGAATACGCCACCTTCGTGTCAGAAGACATCATGTTCAACGGCGATCCATACGGCGCAGCCTTCTACTTGACCACAGGCTTCCACGGTATTCACGTGTCGCTTGGTCTCATCGCCTTCCTCTTCGTCATTGGCCGCTTCTACGCGGTAAAGAACTTCACAGTGAAAGAAGAAACCACCGCAATCGTTGTGTCGTACTACTGGCACTTTGTTGACATCGTGTGGATCGCACTGTTCATCATCATCTACGTCGTTAGATAGCTAGGAGTCACGGAATATCATGGCCCGCGCCAAGAAAAACGTCAGTAAGACCGGACGCCGTCACCCCCTAGCCACCGTTGCATTGGTGGCAATTGGGCTGCTCGTCACGGGTGCCGCATACACCGGCTTTAGCCAGACTTCTGCAACTGCAGAGGTTGACTGGGCGAGTTTCAGCCAAGACGAAGACAACATCATTGCTGGCGAGAAGCTGTTCGCTGCGAACTGTGCGACCTGTCACGGCCTGAACTCAGAGGGCACGCCTGACGGCCCCTCACTGATCGGTGCAGGTGCAGCGTCAGTGAACTTCCAGGTCGGCACCGGTCGCATGCCGCTTGCTTTCCAGGGCCCCCAGGGCATGGTGAAGCCAGTGCAGTTTGACGAAGAGCAGACGTTGCAGCTCGCGGCGTATGTAGCTTCACTCGCCCCCGGGCCTGACCTGCCTGAGGCACAGTACCTCACCGGCGAAGGCGACATTGCTACGGGTGGCACGCTCTTCCGCATCAACTGTGCGATGTGCCACAACGTTGCTGGCTCAGGTGGTGCTCTCACCGAGGGCAAGTGGGCTCCCCCGGTCACCGGTGTTCCCGCTACCCACGTGTATGAGGCCATGGTTACCGGGCCACAGAACATGCCTGTCTTCAGTGACGCGAACATTTCACCGCAGCAGAAGGCTGACATCATCAGCTACCTCTTGTACATCGATGAGCAACCCGCTGTCGGTGGGCTCACACTTGGGTCGATCGGTCCAGTGGCTGAGGGCCTGTTTATTTGGATTATTGGCCTCGGCATCGTAGTCGCGTTCACGGTCTGGGTTACTGCGAAGTCCAATTAGCGTTTTCGCAACCCACACAATCGTTAGAACAGTCACCAAACAAGGAGCATCATGGCAAACGAAGCGAAGAACAGCGGCAGCACTGACGCCGTTGTCCCCGCTCAGAGCCACGGCAACATTGGCAGCGCGGTAGGTACCGCGGTAATCTCGCCTGACGCCGTTGAGAACCCGGGGCTTCCCCCGCACCGTAAGCGTGTCACCGACATTGACCCGAAGCGCGAGAAGCGCGCCGAGCGCACTGTCTACACGCTTTTCTACCTGTCAATCGTCGGAAGCATTGGCGCAGTACTCGCCTACATGTTCTTCCCGATCGAGTCGGGCGAACTCTGGCAGGTGCGTCTGCACACGCTGTTCGTCGGTCTCGGTATGACGTTGGCGTTGCTCGCTATCGGTATCGGTGCCGTGCACTGGGGCAAGGCGATCATGGCCGACCACGAGTCGATCGACGAACGCCACCCGGTACCGAGCAGCCCTGAGGTACGCGCCGAAGCGGCCGAGGTATTCACGGTTGCCGACGAAGAGTCGGGCTTCTCTCGCCGCACGCTGGTGCGCAACAGCCTCATTGGTGCGTTGATCGCGTTCCCGATTCCCGGGATTGCTCTCTTGCGTGGGCTGGCTCCGCAAGATCAAGACCCCGTTGTGCTGCTCAAGCACACCATGTGGGAAGAGGGCACCAGGCTTGCACGTGACCTTGGTGGCGCCGCAGTGGGCGCACCAATTCGTGCAGCAGATGTGACCATCGGTTCGGTGTTCCACGTGGTCCCCGAGAATCTCGACCAGGCCACTCACGTGCTCGATGAGAAGGCGAAGGCGATTGTGTTGCTTATTCGCCTCGATCCTGAAGACTTGACCGAGCCTGAAGACCGTAAAGATTGGTCATACAACGGCATCGTTGCCTACTCAAAGGTGTGCACCCACGTTGGTTGCCCGGTGGCTCTGAACGAGCAGCACACGCACCACCTGCTGTGCCCCTGCCACCAGTCACAGTTTGATGTGAGTGACCAGGCAAAGGTCGTCTTTGGTCCCGCTAAACGTCCGCTGCCTCAGCCGCCGATTACGGTTGATGACGAGGGCTACCTCGTCGCCCGAAGCGACTTTACCGAACCTGTTGGCCCGAGCTACTGGGAGCGCCTCAAGTGAGTACTGTGACTACCCCATCTACTGAGAACCAGAGCGGCTCAACGTTTACCGCTAAGGCTGCGAGTTATATTGACGATCGCACCAAAATTGGTGTGGCCGTTAAGGAGTTTGGCCGCAAGGTCTTCCCCGACCACTGGTCGTTCTTGCTTGGCGAAGTTGCTCTGTACAGCTTCGTGGTCATTCTGCTCTCGGGCACCTTCTTGACCCTGTTCTTCCAGGCAACCATGATCGAGACGCACTACACCGGCCCATATGTGCCGATGAAGGGTGTCGAGATGTCGGGCGCAATGGCTTCGACCCTTGACATCTCGTTCTCGGTGCGCGGTGGCCTGCTCATGCGTCACGTGCACCACTGGGCAGCACTGCTGTTCGTCGCTTCCATCGGTCTGCACATGTTGCGCATCTTCTTCACCGGTGCGTTCCGCAAGCCGCGTGAGCTCAACTGGGTGATCGGCTTCGTGCTGTTCGTGCTCGCTATGGCCGAGGGCTTCACCGGCTACTCGCTGCCTGACGATGTGCTCTCGGGCAACGGTCTGCGAATCATTGACGGCATCATCAAGGCGATCCCCGTGATCGGCACCTGGCTTTCGTTCCTGTTCTTCGGTGGCGAATTCCCTGGCCAAGACATCGTTGGTCGTCTCTACATGCTGCACATCATGGTGCTGCCGGCTCTCGTGATTCTGTTTGTTGCTTTGCACTTGGCTTTCGTGGTCATCCACAAGCACACGCAGTACCCTGGCCCCGGCAAGACTCAGCAGAACGTTGTCGGGTTCCCCGTGCTTCCTGTGTACGCAGCGAAGGCCGGTGGGTTCTTCTTCATCGTGTTCGGCGTGATCATGCTGATCTCAACGTTTGTTGGTATCAACCCGATCTGGAACTACGGACCCTACGACCCCTCCCCCGTATCTGCAGGTACACAGCCTGACTGGTACATCGGATTCGCTGACGGCATGCTGCGTCTGATTCCGCCAGGGTGGGAGACCGAGTGGTTTGGCTACACCTGGTCATGGAACATGCTCGTTCCCGTGATGATCATGGTTGCCTTCTTGATTCTCGTTGCGATCTACCCCTTCATTGAGGCGTGGGTGACCGGCGACAAGCGTGAGCATCACATTCTTGATCGTCCGCGCAACGCCCCGACTCGCACCGCGATCGGCGCAGCAGGTGTCACCTTCTACGCAGTGATGTGGGCAGGTGCGAGCTCTGACCTCATGGCAACCCACTTCCAGTTGTCGATGGAAGGCGTGATTCACGCGCTGCAGGCTCTGCTCATCTTGGGCCCGATCATCGCGTACTTCGTCACGAAGCGCATTTGCCTCGGCCTGCAGAATAAAGATCGTTCGATCGCTCTGCACGGCTACGAGTCAGGCCGCATCGTTCGCCTGCAGGGCGGCGAGTACATCGAGGTGCACAAGCCAGTGACTGAGTACGAGCGCTGGGAGCTTGTCAGCTACCACGACTACGAGCCACTGATGCTGCGCCCGAACGATGATGGCAAGATTCCGTTCTCACGTCGTCTGCGTGCAGGGTTCAGCCGCTGGTTCTTCGAAGACCGCGTCGTGCCCCCCACACAGGGTGAGATCGAGCAGTCTCAGCACGAAGGTCACTAGAACAACCTAGTAGACACACGTAATTGGCCCCGGTGAGTGATCACCGGGGCCTTTTCGTGTCGCCGCACGCCTTTCTGATATTTCTCGCCTGGCTATCCTTTCTCGTCGGCTTATTGCCCCCGTTACTTTGTTCGTAGCCCGGAACCCGGAAGGATGATGGGCGAGGCAGCCAGCCGGGCCCGGCATGATTGTTGCCCCCTGTCGCAGGAATGATCTGGGGGGTGTTGTCACCGGGCCCGGCC
>JAAZHL010000079.1 GCA_012510755.1 Leucobacter sp. | reverse complement strand
TTCAATAAGGCGCACTCAGCTGCATACGGGCTTGTGAGCTACTGGACCGCATACCTGAAGGCTCACTACCCGGCAGAATACATGGCCGCGTTGTTGACGAGCGTTGGTGATTCAAAAGACAAGCTCGCGGTGTATCTGAACGAGTGTCGACGAATGGGCATCAATGTGCTGCCACCAGACGTGGCTGAGTCTTTTGCTGACTTTGCTGCCGTAAACAAAGATATTCGATTTGGGCTTGGCGCTGTGCGAAACGTTGGTGCGCACGTCGTAGCAGGCATTCGAGAAGCTCGTGAAACTGGGGGAGCCTTCGTTTCTTTTCATGATTTCTTGAAGCGAGTGCCACTCACCGTGCTCAACAAACGAACGATTGAATCGTTGATCAAAGCCGGTGCGTTCGACTCGCTCGGCGACACGCGCCGCTCACTGCTCGAGATCCATGAGAGCGCCGTCGAGGCATCGGTAAAAGAGAAGCGCGACGCCGAGCACGGCAATGTCGGCTTCGACTTCGATAGCCTCTTTGCCGAAGGTGAGCCAGCTGAAAGCGGCCTTGCTTCTCAGGTGCCCGAGCGGCCCGAATGGTCAAAGAAAGACAAACTTGCCTTCGAGCGCGAGATGTTAGGCCTCTATGTGTCTGACCACCCCTTACGCGGCCTCGAAACGACGTTGGCCAAGGAATCAAACGCGTCAATCGAATACTTGACGAACCCTGATTCGGCAGTTGATGGTGAGACGACTATCGTTGCCGGTCTGCTGACAAGCGTGCAGCATCGAACCGCGAAGTCGGGCAATCTGTACGGCTCAGTCACCATCGAAGACTTCACGGGTGAGATGCAGGCGCTCTTCATGGGGAAGTCGTATCAAGAGTTCGGTGCGATGCTGCAAGCAGATACGATCGTGGCGTTGCGCGGCAAAGTGAACGTTCGAGATGATGGCGTATCGATGCATGCGTACAGTGTCAAAGCCATTGAAACTGGCTCGCAAGACGAGATCGCTCTCTTGCCATTGACAATTTCTGAAACTCGAGCAACTCCTGACCTTATGCAAGAACTGCGCGCGGTGTTCGAACGACACCCCGGCGAGAGCGAGGTGCGAATTAATCTGCTCACCTCAACTGGCGTGCGCGTATTCGAACTTCCGACCACCGTGCGTGTGACGGCCGACCTCTACGGAGAACTGAAAGGGCTGCTCGGGCCGCGTTGCCTAACCGACGTGTGAAATCACCATTCGTTTGTCGTCGACCAGGCGCGTACACGCATGGGGGAGTAGGCTGGGCGGCATGCGTCAGACTCAGCAGCACATCAGAGAAACGCTCGGCGCGCGACCTGCAATCGAAGCGGCAGCAGAGGTGGCACGACGCGTAGAATTTCTCACGAACTATGCGTTGACAATACCGAGCGTGCGCGGTTTTGTATTGGGTATTTCTGGCGGTCAAGACTCAACCCTCGCGGGGCGCCTCGCGCAGCTTGCCGTCGAACAGATGCGTGCAGCCGGGCGCGAGGCGGAGTTTATTGCAGTGCGACGACCGTACTCTCTGCAGGTTGATGAGGCTGATGCCCAGCTGGCACTCGAGTTCATTCAACCCGACCGCAGTGTCACTGTGAACATCGCTTCGTCTGTCGATGCGCTCACCGCCGAAGTGCAGGCGGCAATGGGTGAGCCTGTCAGAGACTTTGATAAGGGAAACATTAAGGCCCGCACGAGGATGGTCGCACAATATGCGGTTGCCGCAATCAGAGGGATGCTGGTGATCGGCACTGATCATGCGGCAGAGGCGATCACCGGATTCTTCACCAAGTTTGGTGATGGAGCGGCCGATGTGTTGCCCCTTTCAGGGCTGACCAAGAGCCAAGGTGCAGAGATGCTTCAGCACCTCGGAGCGCCAGACAGGCTGTGGCAGAAGGTACCTACCGCCGATCTCTTAGATGGTGACCCAGGTCAAACTGACGAGTCGAGCCTCGGTGTCACCTATCAAGAAATTGATGCCTACCTGACTGGAGAAGCGGTGTCGGTCGCGGCCGCAGAGAACCTCGCTCGTCGCTATTACCTGAGTGAACACAAACGCCGTATGCCAGTGACACCTGCAGACACGTGGTGGGTGCAAGGTGCTGAAGCCGTAGACATCGCAGGAGGGAAGTCGTCATGACCACGACCTATGTGTTGGCCGGTGGATGCTACTGGTGCCTTGACGCCGCATACCGGGCTCTTCGGGGGGTCATCGACGTGCACTCCTGCTTTACGGGAGGCACGGTCTCTTCGCCGAGCTATGAACTGGTGTGCAGCGGCACAACCGGGCATGCCGAGGCTGTGGCTGTGACGTTCGATGAAGAAGTCTTGCCTGCGCAGGTGGTGCTCGATGCGTTTTTCACCATGCACGACCCCACCCAGCTCAATCGGCAGGGCGCTGATATTGGTACGCAGTGCCGTTCTGCGATGTTCTATGCCGACGACGCCCAACGCCAGCTCTTCGAAGCAGCAAAAGACCGCGCGCAAGACTGGTGGCCCGGCGATATTGTGACCTCGATTGAACGTCTCGGCGTGGTGTACCCGGCGCCAGACGAGCATCAAGATTTCTTCGCGAAGAATCCGACGCAGGGGTATTGTCTCGCCGTCGCCGTGCCGAAAGTCAACAAGGTGAGGGCGGCGTTCACCGAGTACCTTCGGTGAGACTTCACCACCACATCACTAGGCGGCCGCCTCGAGCGGGGTGAAACCATCAGGCCCAAACGCGGGTGCGTGTTCATCGCTGTGCACCGCCGCGGTAAACCCGTGTGCGTCAGGGGTGGCTTCATGAGTGGGCGACAATTCTTGTGATGCAGCGGGTTCTTGTGACGAAGTCGTGTCTTGTGGTGAAGCTGTCGCACCAAAGCGCTTCTCGAAACGGGTAACGCCCCATCGCAGGTCGTGTCCGATCGCCTCGGCCTCGATTTCGACCGAGGTGCCACGCTTGCCGTCTTTCTCCCATTTGCGAACTCGAAGCTTGCCATTTGCAATCACCCGGTCGCCTTTGCGAAACGATTCGTGCGCATGGCCCGCCAGGTTTCGAAAGCACGCGACGCCGAACCAGTTGGTATTGCCCTCGACCCACGCTTGTTGTTCGCGGTCATAGCGACGTTCGTCGCTCGCGAGCCTGAACGAACAGATCGGGGTGCCACCCGAGGGGTTCACCAGGCGGGGGTCGGTTGCGATGGTTCCGATGACCGTTATGTTGTTGCTCATGGCTGCTCATTTCTGTACATGCGCCGCGCTATCAAGTGGTGTGGCGGAGCGTGTATTCAGCATGGAACGCCTCGAGGTTGACGCGTGAGCGAGAACCGAAATCTGTGAATAACTTCGCGTAGGGCGCCGAGTGGAATGGTTGTGGCCGACAAGTCTGTGATGTCGGCAGATACGCAGATTTACCTCGATACACTTACGGCATGTCACGTTTCAGGTCGACGTTCGCAGCGGTAATGCTTGCGGGTATTACCGGATTCAGCCTCGTGGGTTGTACGGTTCAGCAAGAGGCGAAGCCGCTGCCTGAGGTGGAAGCACCAGAGGCGGTCGAGTCCGAAGCACCGCCAGCAGCGTTCGTCGTTGACGGCAGCGCCGAAGACAATTTGCCGTTCTTTCGTGAGACGCTTGCGCAGTTTGCTGGTGGCGCAGAGCCCGTGCAGGGCGAGTGGCTGGTGAACACCCTTGCAAACGCGGGGTTCGACAAAGCGGCAATGCAAGTGAGTTTTGATCAGAGTCAGACCGGTCTCGTCGCCGACAGCCTCTTTGTGTCCGTGCGCATTGACGCCAGCTGTTTGATTGGGCAGGTCGTTACCTCTGATCGCAGCGTCACCATCGAACTGATGCCGACGGTGGGCCCGAATGAGGATTTGTGCCTCATCGGACACACCCGGCCCATTGACTGGTAAGACTTGTAAGCGGCCCACCGCACGCAGTGTGTAGATTCGGCCGAGTGCTGATAGCTTAGAGACGCTATGGCTGAATACATTTACCAGATGGTTCGCGCGCGCAAAGCGGTCGGCGAAAAACTCATTCTCGATGACGTCACGATGGCATTTTTGCCAGGAGCCAAGATCGGTATGGTCGGCCCGAATGGCGCCGGTAAATCGACCATTTTGAAGATCATGGCGGGTCTTGACACCCCCTCAAACGGCGAAGCGGCTCTCGCTCCCGGCTACACTGTCGGCATTTTGATGCAAGAGCCAGAACTCGATGAATCGAAGACTGTGCTGCAGTACATCGAAGAGGGCATTGAAATTAAGGCGAAGGTTGATCGCTTTAATGAGATTTCTGCTCTCATGGCAGAACCAGATGCTGACTTCGACACCCTGCTTGCAGAAATGGGTCCGCTGCAAGAAGAGATCGCTGCGGTCGATGGCTGGGATCTTGAGAACCAGCTCGAGCAGGCCATGGACGCACTTCGCACCCCACCCGGTGATGCCCAGGTCTCACACTTGTCGGGTGGCGAAAAGCGTCGTGTTGCGCTCTGCAAGCTGCTGTTGCAGAAGCCAGATCTGCTGTTGCTCGATGAGCCTACAAACCACCTTGACGCTGAGAGTGTGCAGTGGCTTGAGCAGCACCTGCAGCGTTACCCCGGCGCAGTGATTGCGATTACCCACGATCGATACTTTCTCGACAACGTCGCCGAATGGATCGCAGAGGTCGACCGCGGCCGTTTGATCGGTTACGAGGGCAACTACTCAACTTACCTCGAAAAGAAGGCTGAGCGCCTTGACGTTCAAGGTAAGAAAGATGCGAAGCTCGCGAAGCGACTGAAAGACGAGCTTGACTGGGTGCGATCGAGCGCCAAGGGTCGGCAGGCGAAATCGAAGGCGCGTCTGGCTCGATACGAAGAGATGGCGTCTGAGGCTGAGAGAACTCGCAAGCTTGATTTTGAAGAGATTCAGATTCCGGCCGGCCCTCGACTTGGCAATGTCGTGATCGAAGCGAAGAACTTAAAGAAGGGCTTCGACGATCGTGTGCTCATCGAGAATCTCTCATTCAGCCTGCCTCCCAACGGTATTGTCGGCATTATTGGCCCGAACGGTGTGGGCAAGACGACACTGTTCAAGACGATTGTGGGTCTTGAACCACTTGACGGTGGCGACCTGAAGATCGGTGAGACCGTCAAGATCAGCTATGTCGACCAGAGCCGCTCGAATATCGACCCAGAGAAGACGCTGTGGGAGGTCGTCAGTGACGGGCTCGATATCATTACCGTCGGTAAGACCGAAATTCCCTCACGTGCGTATGTGTCGAAGTTCGGTTTCAAGGGCCCAGATCAGCAGAAGAAAGCCGGAGTGCTCTCGGGTGGCGAGCGCAACCGTCTCAATCTCGCGTTGACGCTGCAAGAGGGCGGCACCCTCTTGCTACTTGATGAGCCAACGAACGACCTCGACGTTGAAACCCTGCAGTCCCTCGAGAACGCGCTGCTCGAATTTCCGGGCTGCGCAGTGGTGATTACCCACGACCGATGGTTTCTCGACCGCACCGCCACGCACATTCTCGCCTACGAAGGCACCGAAGAGAACCCGGCGAACTGGTACTGGTTTGAGGGCAACTACGAAGCATATGAGCAAAACAAGATCGAACGGTTGGGCCCGGAAGCAGCGAAACCCTCACGGGTCACCTATCGCAAACTCACTCGTGACTGAGTGGAGTGCGGCGGCATGAGACGAGTGCGTGAACGACCGATGCGGGATGAAGATGTCGCACGTTGAGCAATCGGGGTCACCCTCGCCGCGCGCGCGTGTGTGCGTCGATATCGCGTTGCGGTGGGGTGACCAAGATGAATACGGCCATATCAACAATGTTGCCTACCCGCGATACCTCGAAGAAGCTCGAGTGCGGGTGTTCAGTCTGGGTCTTGGCGATGAATATGCGGGCCTCGAGACGATCTTTGCGGGTAGTGGCGAAATAGCCCACAAGATGCTGCTTGCGAGCCAGCACATCGAGTTTCTTGGGGTGCTGCCATATGGCGAAGCACCCGCGAGAATCGAGATGTGGATAGGCAAGATCGGCGGGTCGAGTTTCGATGTGCACGCCGAGATTTTTGATCAAGGATCAGCGCAAGCGCTCGTCGCTCGGGCGGTGTCGACGCTTGTGGTGGTGGACGGTGATACCTTGCGCCCCAAACGTCTCGCGGCGACTGAGCGCGAGGTGCTGGTTCGCTGGCACGCCGAGCCGCTCAAGATGCGGCGTCACGGGTGAGAAGCGCAGCATCGTTCACCTGAGCCGTGCTGTGCTGAGCTCGAGGGGATCGGCGGCAGCGCACTTCGCGCCACGAAGCTGCACGGAAGCTTTGCCAAGAGAGCCGTTGCACTGGTAGAGTTATACCTTGGCTTGCGTGTGGAGTGATCCACACCCCTTGAGCAGCGCCCTCTCTCGCTGTTTAAGAAACAGACCTAATCGCTTTTCAACGTACGAAGGACACCACCCAAGTGGCAAACATTAAGTCGCAAATCAAGCGCATCAAGACCAACCAGAAGGCGACCGAGCGCAACCGCGCCCACAAGAGCGAGCTGCGCACCGTCGTGCGCCAGGCACGCGAGGCGATTGCTGGCGGCGACAAGGCACTGGCTGAGAAGAAGGTGCAGCACGCATCGAAGAAGCTCGACAAGGCTGTCTCGAAGGGCGTGATTCACAAGAATCAGGCGGCAAACCGCAAGTCGAAGCTTGCCGCAAAGGCAGCGGCGCTCTAACGCCAGCAGTAGTAGTTACGCTCAAGCCCCCGTTCCTTTCGGTGCGGGGGCTTTTGTCTGAGAGAATTACCCCAATATGTCTCCCCGAAGTGTGAACCCTCCAGCCCCGGCCGCTACCGACCCCGGGCAGATTCGTAATTTCTGCATCATCGCGCACATTGACCACGGCAAGTCGACGCTCGCCGACCGCATGCTGCAAATCACTGGCACGGTCGCAGACCGCGATATGCGGGCTCAGTACCTCGACAACATGGATATCGAGCGCGAGCGCGGCATCACGATTAAGTCGCAGGCTGTGCGCATGCACTGGGATCTCGAGGGCAGTTCGTATGCGCTGAATATGATCGATACCCCCGGGCACGTCGACTTTAGCTATGAAGTGTCACGTTCTCTGGCGGCGTGTGAGGGTGCGATCTTGCTAGTCGATGCAGCGCAGGGCATCGAAGCACAAACGCTAGCGAACCTCTATTTGGCCATGGAGAATGACCTTGAGATCATTCCGGTGCTCAACAAGATCGACCTTCCGGCGGCAGACCCTGAGCGTGTGTCACGCGAGATCGCCGATTTGATTGGCGGAAACCCAGAAGACATTCTCAAGGTGTCGGGCAAGACTGGCATGGGCGTTGAAGCGCTGCTCGACCGTGTGATTGAGCGGGTGCCCGCACCGACAGGTGACAGAAACGCCGCAGCTCGGGCGATGATTTTCGACTCAGTGTACGACCCCTACCGCGGGGTGGTCACCTACGTGCGCATGGTCGACGGCAGTCTGACGCCGCGAGAACGAATCACCATGATGTCGACCGGCGCCGAGCATGAGGCTCTTGAAATCGGTGTCTCTTCTCCAGGGCCGACCCCGACCAAGGGTCTTGCAGTCGGCGAGGTCGGCTATTTGATCACTGGCGTGAAAGACGTGCGCCAATCAAAGGTCGGCGACACGGTCACCACCAAGCTCAAGGGTGCCGAAGAACCGCTGCCTGGCTACACAGACCCCAAGCCGATGGTCTTTTCTGGCTTGTACCCGATCGATGGCAGTGACTACCCGGTACTGCGCGAGGCGCTCGATAAGCTCAAGCTCAGTGACGCGGCGTTGCAGTATGAACCCGAGACGTCTGTCGCGCTTGGCTTCGGATTCCGGTGTGGGTTTCTCGGCCTCTTGCACCTCGAAATCATCAGCGAACGCCTGCGTCGCGAGTTCGATCTTGACCTCATCGCGACCGCGCCGAGCGTGGTGTACGAAGTGACGAGAGACAATGGCACCGAGGTGACGGTGACCAACCCGAGTGAATACCCCGAAGGCAAACTTGCCAGTGTGCGTGAGCCGATGGTGCGCACTGCGATCCTCGCACCAAAAGAGTTTGTCGGCACGATCATGGAACTTTGCCAGTCACGGCGCGGCAGCCTGCTCGGTATGGAATATCTCGGTGAACGTGTTGAACTGCGATATGCGATTCCGTTGGGCGAGATCGTGTTCGACTTTTTTGATCACCTTAAGAGCCGCACGCAAGGATACGCGAGCCTCGACTATGAACCGATGGGTGACCAAGAAGCCGATTTGGTCAAGGTCGATATTTTGCTGCAGGGCGACAAGGTCGACGCGTTCAGTGCGATCGTGCACAAAGACAACGCGTACCATTACGGCACGATGATGGCCGAACGGCTGCGCAAGCTGATTCCGCGGCAGCAGTTCGAGGTGCCAATTCAGGCGGCGGTCGGGTCGCGGGTCATCGCACGTGAGACCATCAGAGCGATTCGCAAAGATGTGCTTGCCAAGTGTTATGGCGGCGACATCAGCCGTAAGCGTAAACTGCTCGAAAAGCAAAAAGAGGGCAAGAAGCGCATGAAAATGGTCGGGCGTGTTGAGGTGCCGCAAGAGGCATTCATTGCCGCACTGTCTGGAGATGTCGAAGGTAAGGACGGCAAGAAGTGAGCGAAGCTGCCGAACCAACTCGTAGGTCAACGTTTGTCGATCACGAGGCGGTGTATGCAGCGGTTGGCGCTTCGGCATCGCCTGACCTGCAGCGGTTTCCGCCAGAGGGCAGCTCGCCATTCGAACACGCGCTCAAGATTGGCAGTGGCGCGAGCCGATTTCTGACGGCGACGAACACTCTGATGACCTGGGGCGCGCAGCGTGCCGCTGGTGTCGAGATCGCTGATATCTCCGACGGTGACGCGCCGCAGTACGCGGGCGTCGTGTTCGACACGGCTGGAAACCCTGAGGCCGCACCCGCCGCTGACGTGAATTATGGGCCAGACGGTGAGGCGTTTCTGACCGCCGGCGTCACCGCTACGCTCACGTGGCCTCACACGAAGTTTTCGCGGCGAGTGCGGGTGGTGTACGTCATCGATGAAACGCACCGTTCTGGTTTTGCGATCGGTACCGCTGACGATGCGGGCGTGGTAGGTGAGACAGCTTTTTTTGTTGAGCACCGTGACGACGACAGCGTGTGGGCGGTCACCCGTGGCTTCTATTGGGCGCCGACAGCCGGGCTGCTGAAGCTGAAGGCACGAGCAGCCACTCGGCTCGCGCAAAAATCGGCGATTAGCCAGATCAATGCGCTGGCGCCGGGAATTGCGCGTGGGGCGACGACCGAGGGGCCGTAAATGGTGCCAAGTGCGCCTCCCGAAGGCGAGGTAGCTCCGCTCGATGGCGCGCTGCCTGCGAGCGCGGCAGTTGGCAGTGGCGACCGTGCGTTTGGTGCATACATTCATGTGCCTTACTGTCGCACTCGTTGCGGATACTGTGATTTCAATACCTACACGGCGACTGAGCTTGGCGAGGGTGTCAGCCAGGCGGGCTACGCTTCGCAGGTGGTGCAAGAGCTCGAGTTTGCTGCGGGGGTATTGCAGCGTGCAGGGGTCGAGGATCGCAGAGCCAGCACCGTTTTTTTCGGTGGGGGCACTCCGACGCTGTTGCCAGCTGGCGACCTCGTGATGATGCTTGAGGCGGTGCGCCGGGTGTGGGGGGTGAGTGACGGGGCAGAAGTGACGACCGAAGCGAACCCTGACTCGGTTGACCGAGACTATCTTGCCGCTCTCGCGGCGGGCGGCTTTACTCGGGTGAGCTTTGGTATGCAGTCTGCGGTGCCGCACGTGTTAGCAACACTTGACCGGTCGCACACGCCTGAGCGGGTGCCACTCGTCGTGGAGTGGGCCCGAGAGGTCGGC
>JAAZHL010000078.1 GCA_012510755.1 Leucobacter sp. | reverse complement strand
GGTGAGCTGCGCCGTTGCACCCCGAGCAATTCGAAGCTCACAGGTGTCGCCTGCCAGGGTCGCCGTAATGCCGGGGGCAGGAGCGCAAAATGATTCTTTGCCGATCTTCCAGTCGAGCAACTCAGATGGGGTGAGTTTGACCGCTACCGTGCGAGCCGGGCCAGCTTTGATGCGCAGGGTCACCTCGTAGCCGACAATGTCGTGGGAGGCGACGACGCCGTCATCGGCGCTGTCGTCGCCAGGAACAAAACCGTTCTCGGAGTTCACATAAGTGGCGTCGGCCGTGCCGTGGCCGGTGCCGTCAAACATTTTTGTGACGAGCACCTCAGCGTATGGGTTCGGGCCCACATCAGCATTCGCTGCCGTCACTGTCGACGACAGTGCAAGCGTCGCAAACAGACCGGTCGCCACAAGCGCTGCGACAGGTCGCCGGGCGGCATGCCTTCCGTGTGATTTCTGCAGACCAAAGAAATTGCGCAACCAATTAGGCACGTGACCCCCACCTGAGCCGGGCCCCCGCCCGTTTAACCGACGTGTGCGCCCGCGGGCAACACACATGAATCAGTCGCGACGATAGCGGTTTTCGCGCACACCTGAGTATTTAAATGTAGGTCACCGACAACGCTTACAGGTTTTTTGCACACTAGTTACACTAAAGAGACAGTCAGTCGTCAAAAATCGTAGTGGATTTTAGACCCGCAGGTAACGGCTGATCGCGACCTTTGCGGCGATTGCGCTCAGCACAATACCCACGGCAATCAAGATCGGCGGCACAATAAGAGACTGTTCAACCGTGATATAGCTTGTGAACGGCACTTGAGTCACCAAGAAGTCTTGCACGAAGAACTTCACCGCGGCCACCGAGGCCACCCCCGCGAGCACTGCGCCTACGAGAGCGGCGACAATGCCCTCAATGATGAAGGGGGTCTGAATAAATCTGTTCGAAGCGCCCACGAGTCGCATGATGCCAATCTCTCGACGCCGCGAGAATGCCGACAACCGAATGGTTGTTGAGATCAGCAACACTGCCGCAATCAGCATCAGACCAGCGATAGCGATGGCCGTGTAACTTGCCACACCGAGAAAGAGAAAGATGCGATCGAGCAAACTGCGTTGGTCTTTCACACTTTGCACGCCAGGCACGCCAGAAAACCGCTCTTCAATAATCTGCGAGCGCGAAGGGTCAACGAGCTTCACCCAAAACGTTTGGTTGATGTGTTCGGGCCGCGTGACATCGAGAATCGGGTTCCCTTGAAACTGTTCTTGAAATTCGGCAAAGGCCGCATCGTGATCTAAGAACTAATACTCATCGAAATAGCGTGCCAGCACCGCAGACTCGAGTTCTGCCTTCACCGCAGCGACTTGCTCTTCTGGCGTTTCTTGCCCATCACAGGTGGCGCTCTCATCGAACTCGGTGCAGAGATAGATGGCGACCTGCGCCCGGTCGTGCCAGTAGGTCTTCATCTGCTGCACCTGCAGTTGCATCAAAATAGCAGCACCCACAAAGGTGAGCGACACGAACGTCACGAGCACCACAGAGATCACCACAGAGAGGTTGCGGCGAAGTCCACTCCATACTTCGCCGAGCACCAGCATCACTCTCATCGCACCGGCCCCACATCTGTCTGGTCGTCGTCTGAGCGAAGACCCAAGGCCTCGGCAAGGC
>JAAZHL010000077.1 GCA_012510755.1 Leucobacter sp. | reverse complement strand
CTGCAGAGTCATTCGCCGTCGGCCCGGCCGTCATGATTCGGCCCCGCTTGCCACGCTTCCGCAAACCGGGCAAGCAGGCTCGCAAGCTGCCGCTGCTCTGCTTCGGTGAAGCCCCCTAGGGCAGCAGCCACCGCACGCTCTGCCGCCTCTCGGTGAGCCTGAGCGTGTGCCGCGCCTTGCTCAGTCAACGCAATGCGCGTTCGCCGTGCGTCTGACGGGTCGGCTTCTCTGCGCAGGAGCCCCAGCTCAACCCCTTGCGCAACGAGACGTGACGCCCTCGGCTGGTCGACACCGATTTCTGAGGCAATATCGCTCACACTCATCGCTTCACGCTCGTCGGCGAGTCGTTTGAGCAGGCGGCGCAATGCGGGCCCGCCATGCTCGTGATGACCTCCCCCGCCACGGCGCGAACCCAAGTTTCTGTGCGAGCCACCGTTACCAGATGAGTCGACGTCGTCATGCGAGCCATGACCGCGAAGCACATCACCGCCATAAAGCGAGCCGTCACCACGCTGCGGCGCACCTGCGCGCCTGCGAAGCTGGGCGAGCGCCTCTGCGATCGCCGTTTCCACACGTTCAGCTGTCATGAGTCAATTCTATATTTACATGACACTTGACATGCAATAATTCACATGTCATACTACATATACATGTAACACTACATTTAAAGGAAACACATGAACCCCCAAGAACAATCACACAATCACCACTCGACACACGTGCAATCACCCGAAGTCCGATCAGCACAGTCCACACCACACGTGACCGCTTCCGACGAGCGCTCAAGTCACTGCAGGCACGCATCAAGGCAGCGCACGACACAGCGACGCCTCATGGGCCGCATGCGACTTGCACGCCAGTTACTTCGACTCGAGATGCGCAAAGCGCTAACGGCGAGTGAATACCCAACACGAGGCGAGGCTAAAGCGGCGGCCCGAGCGATCGAGGCGCGTATCAACGCAGCCGTGTCCGCTGCAGACCTCGCAATCACCCTCGAGACACTCGACAAAATCGCCGAGGAATTCGGTGGCCGTGACGCACTACCACTCATCCAGGCCCCGCATCGCGAGCATGTGCGCGAACACACGCACCGTCACCAAGGCGGACACAAGCGCCACCACGGTCGCGGCCGCCGCGCAGAGCACTTTGGTCGGGGCCACTCCCCCAAAAACGGTCAGTGTTGCTAAGCCACAGTCCTGCAGGGCGCTCCCCCAAGAATGCTGAAGATTTTCTGAAACTTCGTCAGATCTTGCTAAAGTGTGCCTAAAATAGGGCCATGGACTCTCTCCACTCTCATTTGCACGCCCTCGCGGGCGTCGATACGCAGCCAATCAACTGCGTACTGGCAGTCGGCGAGGCGTGCGACATCGAGAGCCTCACTGAGTGGTGTGCCGATCTTCCCATAGACAGCTACGGCCAGCTCTTCATCGAAGTCGAAGCGGCAGAGCAGATCCAACACATCGATGTGCCAGTCGACGTTAACGTCACCTTCATCATGCGCGATCGGCCACATCACCGACCGCACCCTGCCGGCGATTGCACGATTCGCTCAGGTCAAGCGCTCGCACGTGCAGTCGACGCATGGCTAGACGAATGGGTGCGCGCCGAGTCGACCGCAGCGCGTAGTTTCATGCTGTGGGTGGGCGCCAGGTCGAACCCAATTATGTGCGAGTACTGGGGTCGAATAGAAAACGAGTTCACCGCAATTCGGCCAACAAACTCGTAGTTCGTTCCGGTCACCGACCAATTCGCAGGCATTCAATGCGCAGGCATCTCGCCGCTGGCGAGCCTACCTCGCGGTGCCGCCGGCAGCACATGCTGCACCGCGGCACCGCGTCTCGGTAGCTCTGGCTAAGCTTTAGCCCTCATTAAGCTTTTGCTGCCTAAACCAAGCCCTCAAGCTGCTTAAGCATTGCTTCGACTTCACCCGCATGCCGCGGCTCGGGTGAAAACACCCCGTCTTTCATGTGGAAGAACGAGTTGAAGTTCAGTTCAGCGCGAACCAGCGGCATCGAAAAGTTCGAAAGAATTTGGCGCCACTGTTCAACCGCACGCACCCCACCGACCGAGCCGTGCCCCACGAACGAGACCGGCTTGCCCACCCATTCAGAACCCAGCACATCGACAGCGTTCTTGAACGCACCCGGCACGCCATGGTTGTATTCGGGGGTCACAAACACAAAAGCGTCGCATGCGCCAATTGCGTCTGACCATCGCTGCACATTGGCATCGTCGTACTGCCGGTTGGCGGCCATAGGGTGCACCTCGCTCGTCAGCAGCGGCACATCAAAATCCTTGAGATCGATGAGCTCATAGCTCACGTTGTCATCGGCACGCTGCGCCGCAATCTCATAGACATACTGAGCAATCGGCTCGGTCGCACGCACAGCCCTGACAGACCCGGTAATGATGCCGATCTTCATAGCGGCCCTCGCTTTCTGTTCGTCGAACGCCCACGCTAAAAGGGCACATTTGGGTGCGCTTCGCACCCTTCACAAGCCTAGCTATGACCTACCTGTCGGTGCGCTGTGTTCGCCCACGGCGCCACCAAACCACGAGGCTTGCGCCCGCGACAATCGTGAGCAATCCCGCGGCTGGCAGCCCCAGTTGCACCCAGACCGGCGGGTGCGCAAGAACGGTCAGTCTCGCACGCTGATCGAAATAGTTGCCGCTGACGTCTGAGCCATACATCACAACCACGTGCTGACCGAGTTCGAGGGCCGCAGGTAAAGTGCCCTCGACGGTGACTTCACCCTGCTGATCAGCCAACACGGTACCGAGTACCGCCGGAGAGGAATGCACCACCGCAGTGACCGGCGATCCTGGCGCAAACCCTGCACCAACCAGCACCAGCGGACTGCCGCGACTCACCCGATGTGTTGCATGAGACGATTTTTCAAGCGCAATCTTTGGCTTTGTCGCCCACAATTGCTGACGTGCCTGACCGCTTTGTCGTTCCCTCAAGTCGCCGGTCTTGCGTGAGGTGTCAAGGCGAGCCTGCGACTCCGACCAGGCAATGATGATCCCCGATTCTGCTGCATATCCCGCCACATTCGGGTGCCCCGATTCGGGTGCGTTGCCGAAGTCGACAATGCCGTTGAGATACGAAGGATCGTCGCAGATTGTGTGGTTTGGCTGCGCGACATCGGCAGCCGCCGAAACAAAATACACTTCGAAGCCTTCGCTCACCGCGTCGGCCACAGCCGCCTTGATCGCGGCATTCAACCGCGCAGCGAGCTGGTTTGCAACCGCGACCTCGCCCGGCCCAAACATGCCTTTCAGACCCGCAGTGCCGTCGACCGTGCCACAAGCGCCAAACTTCGTCGCATGAGTGATCTGGGGGTAAGCCAAGACGATCACTGGCGCGGTCTTACCGCCCCGTTGCGCAACTCGCTCGGGGGTGTTCAGCGTGATCCAGGTGTCGGTGTACACCGGCTTCAGCCAGGTTCGAAGCCAGTCAACAATCTGCAGGCGCACAGCAACGAGCCTGGCATTTGTATCGCAACTCGATTTCACACACTCTTCAACGATCTCTGCAAAACCAATGTCATTTCCCCCAATCGTCATCACCACAGCGCTCGGGGCTTTTTCAAGAGCTTCAAGCTGCGAAAGTTGTGATGGCGTATTGTCACGCCCAGTGCCCGAAAAATGTTGACTCACTGCGCCAGAGCACGCCAGATTCACGATGTCGCCGGGCTCAAGTTGCTGCACCAGGTAGGTGTATTCACTGCGGTGACATGCCTTCGACACTCCGGCCGGTGGTGTCACGTAGCTAAAGGTACCTTCACCTGACGAATACGAGTCACCCATGATCACAATCGGGTGGCCCTCTTCGAGTGGTTCACGCAGCCAAGAAGCGAGGTATGGGCGCATCGAGTCATGATCGCTCTGCAGCTGTGCAGCTTTCAAACTCGCCTCGACCGCGACACGGTCAGCGTTGTTCGCCCACGCGCTCATCTCAAACACCCGATCAGTTGCAGCGCTGCCGCTCACCACTGCACTCGAGTCGTTGAGGCTAATCAGCCAGCTTCGCTTCACAATCGCGGCGGGGCCCAGATTCCCTACTCGCAAGAGACGGTTCACGCCCAGAAGATCGCCCTCAATATCAAGCATCACCCGCACATCAGCCGCGCTCACGGTCGACGTATTGGTCACGGTGACGGTGAGTTGAGCAGAGCCAGCCGCCTCATACACGACAACGTCGGAGGTGCTGACGCGCAGCTTCGCACGCGTCAGTTCACGAACCGCGTCAATAAGGTCGTCGCTGTCTTCGACATCGACGTACCTGCCACCAGTGACAGAGGCAACACAGTTGAGCTCGTCCCGACCCGCAGCCGACACACGAAACCCAACCGTATGCACGGTCACTTCAAAGCCTTGCGCAAACAAATCCTTTGCTACCACGCATGGGTTCGACCCACAATTGCTTTCGCCGTCTGATACCAACACCAGAGTTGCGCTGTGGCTGCCCCTCGACTTGAGCGAGGCCGCGATAGCCTCAAGTGCAGGGCCCGTCGGGGTGCCACCGTCAGCGGTCAAGCCATCCACAGCAGCAATCGCACCGACCTTGTCTGTTACCGGGCCCGGAGCAATCGCAAACTGCCCTGGGCTGCAATTGTCAGTTGCCGCCGGGTAGGTCCACACGCCAAAGGGCTGTTGAGCGGCAAGGCCCTGAATGACTTCATTCACCGCCCTCTTCGCGCCGCTCAATTTGATCATGCTGTTGCCATCATCATCGTTCATGGAGCCCGAGAGATCGAGTGCCACGATCAACGGCGCAATCTGATCGCTGGCGTCACCCCCTGTGCGCGCGTCAATACCAACGTCGGCCGCGTCAAAACCTTCAGTCTCACCAGAGCCAATCTGCGGCTGAACGGAGAGATGATGGTTGAGAGCTGGCGGGTTCACCACTGTGCTGACGGTGGGCACCGCAACCGCTGTCGCATTAGCCAGAGTTGAGAGGCCAAGCGCTAACCCGGCGACCACAACAGCCGAGATCGTCCGCCGCAGGTTCAACGTGTCACCAACCTGGTGATGCCGTCTTCAGAGCCGTGTAACATCGCCGCACCAAAGGCAACGTCGATGCGCTCGCCCGTAATAGGCTCGATGCGCATCGCCAGTTGCGAAGCGCCACTGACCGGCAAGTCAACAGCGGTGGCTTCGCCGAAGGCTGCCACACCCTCGTGCACAATCGCGCCATCGAGCAGCACACTATATGCGGCACTCGCGCCCGCAGTGCCGTCGTCGGGAATGCCCACCGTTGCAGTAAAGCGATCGGCTGATTTCGATAGCAGCCAAGTCGTCGTTGTCGCACGGTCTTGACGTGCCTCGCACG
>JAAZHL010000410.1 GCA_012510755.1 Leucobacter sp. | reverse complement strand
TGGTCACCTATACGAGTTAGATTTGCAGGGAATTTTATATGAACAAGGTGTTTATTGTCCTTAAATGCGAAGTCACCGATATTCGTAATACTCGCCTGTATGTCACACACATAGCCCGTTTTAGATGCGGGGTATTTTATGAGTGTTGTTTCTGATTTATTGTACAGAACACCGTCAATAGCGGTGTAGCTATTGTTACCCGACTTAACGCTTATTGCTTCAAGTGCATATGCACAGTCGAAAGAAGCGCCGTTTACAAAGGTTATACCTGCGCCTAATGTTATACTCGTTACTGCTGAGTTTTCAAACGCAGCGTTGCCTATGGAGGTTACGGGAATATTTTTTCCGCCGAAAACAACGAATTCGGGAATTTCAGCAGACTTCAAATTGGTATTTGTAAGGCCGATTATTTCCGCTTTAGCCATATTTTCTATAAACCGATATTTATAGTCGCTGAATTCGCCGCACTCTACTACGATGTCTATATACTCATAAAGTCCATTTGGAGCAATAACATAAAGCTTTGCCGGACCCATACCTACGGCTGTTAACTTACCGTTCTTAAAGATTATGACATTTTTATTGTCTACCGCAAAAGCAACTGTATCATAATTCGAAACTGGGTCTATGCCAACGATAGCGTCAACAGAAACAGTTGTCATCTCCCCTAAAATTAATGATGTTTTGAGTGACGGAAAAGCAAGTGCTGTTACATCAGCAATCTCGCTTGAAAAGGCTATACTTCTTATTGCCGCGTATGAAGAGAGGTTAAGATTGTTATCCTTACTGTATATTGTAAGAGGAGCCAACGGGTCAAAGTATATAACATCCGTGTCAAGCGACAGATTATTACCCGCAACTGAAAGGATTTTAAGCGCTATATCGCCCGCAAAGCTATCCTTTCCAATAGTCAATAAAGACTCCGGTAAAAATACAGCGGCTAATGATGTACAGTTTCTAAACGCGGCGTCTCCTATGCTTTTTAATAATTTGGAGTTCGAAAAGTCAATAAACGCAAGGGAAGAGCAGCCGTAAAACGCTGAGCTTCCTATTGTTTTAAGGTTAGGCGAGGTTTTGAACAGAGCTAACTCTGTGCAATCGTAAAATGCACCTATTCCGATTTTTTCAATGGTATCGGGAAGCTTAATTTCCCTGATTCCTGAGCAGTTCAAGAAAGCGTAATCGCCGATAGACGATACTGTTTTGCCTACTATTGTGTCAGGAATTTCAACGATACCCGTTACGCCGGAATTAAATCTCACGATTTCAACAGTGCCGTCATCAAGGAAACGATAAACATAGTTGCCCTCTAAACGCTCTGCTACTGTTACTGTGCAGGTGTCAGTAAAACCGTTTATAGATGTAGCGCTGATTCTAGCGGTACCAAACTCCACGGCTGTTATGACACCGTTATCACTGCCGGTAGCTACTTTCGGGTGGGAATAAATTAAGGAGCAAACATTTCCCCCGTATTCAGACGAATCATTCGGTAAAATGGTTACAGTTAACTGCATTGTTTCTTTAAGCGCCATAAATACAGACTTAGGCGCGACAGATATCCCCTTTACCTTTTCAATAACGGGAGAAAGGTTTTTATAAGCGGCGCTAACGGTATTTGCATGTTCTAATACAAAATTATCCACACCCCAGCCGTAATAGGTAACATCGGTGCAACCCACAAAAGAAAGAGGCGCTGCCAAAGTAGAAACGGAAAGGTCTGAAGGTTTTGTACCCGTATATACCGCAAAATGTCTTAGTGCGCCGCAGTTGGCGAATGCTCTGTCATCTACAATGCTTGTAAAGCTTTCTAAAGCAGCGGGATACGCACTAAAGTCGCCAAAGTCACTTACGCTTGCATTTGTACCTATAACAATAGTATTAAGTTTAGCG
>JAAZHL010000076.1 GCA_012510755.1 Leucobacter sp. | reverse complement strand
GTGTTGCGCTCGGTGGTCTGATCATTATTGGCTCCGCTGCGTATTTTGGCGCAGAAGGCGCGCTGCTGGGTCTGTTCGCTGGTTCGGCGTTGCTCGTGGTCTGGCGTCTGATTGAGGGGTTGCTACCGGCTTGGGAGACCCCACCGAAGACCCTGATCCGCGACGTGTTTTCGGGTCTGTTCTCTCTCGTGTACGTGGCGTTTCTTGGTTCAATGGCAGTGTTGCTGTTGCAGGCAGACCGTGGCGAATGGTGGGTATTCTCGCTCGTGCTGCTTGCGGTCTCGGTTGATATCGGTGCCTACGCCTCTGGGGTGACGCTCGGCAAACATAAAATGACCCCCCGCATCAGTCCGAATAAAACCTGGGAAGGGTTTGCTGGTGCTGCGGTCGCAGCAATCGCGGCCGGGGTGCTGGCAGCTATTTTTGCGTTGCAGCAGCCCTGGTGGGTCGGGGTGGTGCTTGGCGTGGTGGTCTTGCTGACCGCCACCGGCGGCGATCTCACCGAGTCGCTGATTAAGCGAAACCTTGGGGTAACAGACATGAGTACGTGGATTCCGGGCCACGGGGGCTTTCTCGATCGACTTGACTCGGTGCTGCCGTCGGCCGTTGGCGTCTACGGTGTTGCGCTGAGTGTAGGGGTATTTTCGTGAGTAGTGAGATTTCAGGCGACAAGAACGTAGACGTGCAAGAGCGAACAGACGATCTGCCAGGTGATGCCTCGATAGCTGCCGCTCGATCGCCCAAGCAACGGCGCGGCCGAAAAGAACTCAGATCTGATCAGGCAGTTGACCAGAGCGGCTCAGCGTTTCCGACCGCGACTCGCGGTCAGCTTGGGTACCGCATTGACCAGGTAGAAGAGTTTCTCGAGCGCGCGCGTGACACCTATGACCGCGGGGAACTTGCCACGAGCCCTGTGACCTCCGTCGAGGTTCGGCAGACGGCTTTTGCGCTCAAGAAGAAGGGCTATTCTGCGCGTTTCGTTGATGCGGCCATGGATCGCCTCGAAGAGGTGTTTTATGAGCGTGAGCGTCGTGCGCGTATGCAAGAGCTTGGCGAAGAGGCTTGGTGGGCTGAGGTCGGGCAACTGCTGCGCGAGGTGAGGGGACGGCTGGATCGCCCGAAAGGCAAGCGCTTTCGCCGGCGAGGCCTCTTCGCCAGCGGCTATCGCCGCTCACAGGTTGACGCGTTTCTCGACCGTGTTTCGGCGCTGTTTGCTGGTGAAGATACCCTGTCTACGAGTGATGTGCGAAGTGTCGTGTTTCATGGGCAGTGGCGCGGGTACGACGAGGATCAGGTAGATGAACTACTTGACGCCGTCATTGAACTGCTGCTGGCAACCCGCTGATAGCTTGTGCAATTATTCGACTCATTCCGTCAGTTGAGATAGAATCGTTATATTGTGAGTTTTTCGAGCCCCCGTACTTTAAAGGTGTCGCGCTTTGCGCGCGTTCGAGGCTACCTTGCGGCACTCGCTGTGGTGGGTATTGCTGGCACTGCCCTGATAGCTCCGCTCGCGACCCCCGGCACAGCGCTGGCAGATGAGGCGTTTTACGAGCGCATTCATCAGCAGTTTGCGCCGGTTGATGTTGAGCCTCTTGATATTCATCTTGAGACGGCGCCAGCCGAAGAATTGCCGCCCGAGCCTGAACCCGAGCCCGCAGCTGAGGCGTCAGCCAGTTTTGCCCCTCTCTTCTACACAGGTGGCGGGTCACCCGCAGAATGGATGGCCGCTGCCGGTATCCCTGAGAGCGAGTGGGGCTACGTCGACTTCATTGTGTCTCGCGAATCGGGGTGGAACCCCAACGCGACGAACTCGAGCAGCGGAGCGTGCGGTCTCGCGCAGGCGTTGCCGTGTAGCAAGATCGGGGGAGCCGGTGGCTACGATCCTGTGACCGCGCTTGCCTGGCAATACAGCTACGTGACAAATCGTTACGGCGGTTACGCAGAGGCCTATGCGTTTTGGCAAGATAATCACTGGTACTAGTCGTTAGGCGTGATCTGATCATGGCGCGTGGCCGTGGCCCGAACAAGTATCAGCGCGCGGCGTCACAACCGCAGCGTGACGTGACGAGGCTCGCGTACGGGGGAGCCACGAAACAGTGGCGGGGCGACCGAGAATGGTTTGTGCGCGAGGTCTCCGCTCATCGGGCTGAAAAGACGTATCGTTGCCCAGACTGTGGCACCGATATTCCCCCAGGCCAGTCACACATTGTTGCCTGGAGCGCCGATCATCTCTTTGGCGACGAGGCAGCCGTGCGCGACCGCAGACACTACCATCACCACTGTTGGCGCAGCTGAGCGATCACCCGGGGTAATCTCTCGGTGCGTGCCTCTCTCGGTACACAGCTCTCTCGGTGTGATCCTTGGGTCGGCATCAAAACAGTGTCGGCGGCGCCACAGCCTGAGCTGACGATGCAGCGGGCGAGGGTGCGGCACCAACAATAGCGGGGCCCGTATCTGGTGCGAGACCACGCTGAAAGGCTTCGGCGGCAGACCTTGCGCGCAGATCTGCCGCTTCATTCAAGGGATGGCCTGCGTGGCCTTTGACCCATTCAAAACGTACCTGTCGGCCTGCCAGGGCACGATCAAGCATTTCTAGCAGTTCTCGATTCAACACCGGCTTGCCGTCGGCTTTGCGCCAACCGCGTCGTTTCCAACCTGGCATCCACTGGGTCACCGCATTGATCACATATTGACTGTCACACAATACGAGCAGCGGCTCATCGGCTCGGTGCGAGGTCGCCTCAAGCAGATCGATGACGGCCATTAACTCGCCCTGATTGTTGGTAGCTCGCTGCCATCCGCCGGCGCGCCATTGATTCTCGTCAATGTACCAGGCCCAACCGGCTGGGCCAGGGTTGCCTAGCGCTGAGCCGTCTGCTGCTGCAGTAATCGTCATACCGGGTTTATGCCTCGTCGTTTGCGGTGGCGATCTCGGTCTCGATCGCGTTCTGCGTTGCGTTCTCAAGCTTCTTCGCGTTGGTGAGCACCTCACCCAGGCTTTCGAAGTATCGGGCGACCGCGACGCGCTCAACTTTCAGCTGCGCCATGCGGTCTTCGGCCGCTGCGAGCACCTTCTGGGCGCGGTTCTCGGCCTCGGTGAACGTGTGGTGGGCCCGCCGTTCAGCTTCTGCGATGACCTGTGCCGAATGTTGTTCTGCCGCTAGACGAACATCTCGTGCTTCGGCCGCCGCGCCACTCACGAGGCGTTCGTGTTCGGCTCGGGCAGCGGTCACCTGCTGCTGTAGTTCTGCGAGTGTCGTGCGAGTCGCCTCGAGTTGTTCGTGAGCCAACTGGGCTGCCTCAGCCTGTCGGTCAGCGATGTCACGTTCGAATTGTTCACGGCGTTCAGCACTGCTGCGGGCGAATTCGGCGGTTGCGGTCTGAATACGTTGCTGCTCAGCTTGCACAAGCGCTTCTGTGTCTGACTTCAGGTCGGCCAGCTCAGTCTCTTGCGTGGCACGATAACGCGCAAGCTCTTCGACGGTATTGGCACGCAGCGTGTCGAGTTCGGCTGCAACTTGCGCACGCTGCGTCTCTATCTCACGCTCGAGCTCAGCCTGCGTAGCCTCTTGTTCGGCGCGCAGTGCTGCAGCGTGCGCTTCAACCTCAGCGGCGATGCGGCGCTCGTGGTCGGCACGTTCGCGTGAAATATCGCTCGCGAGACCAACCCGATCACGTTCAGCTTGCAGCTCGAACTCTTCGCGATCAATGGCGAGTGCGGCTGCGGCTTCTTCCCGATTGATGCGAATGCGCTCGGTTTCGCTCTGTGCAAGGTCGGTGAGCTTGAGCTGGGAAGCTTCGAGCTCTGCCGCAAGCCGCTGCTCGTGCATCGTTCGTTCGTCGGCCAGGCGTGCCTCGTGCGCACTCACCGCCGTCGCAATCTTGCGGGTATGCTCAGCCAGTTCACGCTCGATTGCTTGGTCATGTGCGGCGCGCTCAGCCTGCAGCTGTTCTTGCAGGTCGGCTTGTTCATCAGCCATCGACTGTTCGTGCTCGGTGCGCTCTGTCGAAAGTGCCGCATCGTGTGTCTCACGCTCGTGTGCGAGGGTACGCTCGTGGGCTTCACGTTCGCTCGTCAGCTCTGTGTCGTGTTCGGCGCGCTCAGCTGTGATGGCTTCTTCGTGTTCGGCCCGCTCGGTCGCAAGTGCTGCATCGTGCTCAGTGCGCTCGGTCGCAAGTGCTGCATTGTGCTCGGTGCGTTCGGCGGCGAGGCTTGCGTCATGCGTGTCACGCTCAGCAATGAGTGCCCCATCGTGTGTCTCGCGCTCTTGTGCGATCTGTTGTTCGTGGGCCTCACGTTCGCTCGCCAGCGCAGATTCGTGGGCCTCACGTTCGCTCGCCAGCGCAGATTCGTGGGCCTCACGTTCGCTCGCCAGCGCAGATTCGTGGGCTGCGCGTTCGCGAGCGAGGGTGCTTTCGTGCGCGTTGATCTCTGCGTGCAGCGTCTCATCGTGTTGTGAAAGCTCATCGGCGATGAGCGCCTCGTGAGCTTGACGTTCGTTCTCGAGTTCTTCATGGGTGAGAACTTTGAGTCGATCTCGTTCGCGCTCAGCCTGTTCTGCGAGCGTGGCAAGTTCTTGCTGATGGCTGGTCAGGGCACGCTGCACGTTCGCGGTGTGTTCGGCATCGTTTGCAGCGAGCCTGTCAGCGTGTGCCTGCGCTTCGGTTTCGATGCGCGAGCGGTGCGTTGCAAGCTCAGCGGCGAGGGCCGCATCGTGCTCGGCCCGTTCTTGCGCGATTTTCGCGCGGAGCGTCTCAATCTCATCGGTGAGCGTGAGCCGAAGCGTGTCCATCTCGCTCGTGAGGGTGTGCTCGCGCTCGGCGAACTCTGCTTCGAATGCCGTGCGCTGCTGCGTGCTCTGCTCTTGGAACGCGGCTCGTGCGCGCTCAGCTTCAGTTTCGATGCGTGCGCGTTCGAGTTCGAGTTCTCGCTCATAGCTCTCGCGTTGTTCGGCGAACTGTGCAGCTGCGCGTGCGGTCTGCGCACGCAATTCTTCTGCTTCGGCCTTGCTGGTTGTGCTGAGACGCTCAGCTTCGGCTTGTGCTTCGGCGAGGATCGCGCGGGCTTCTGCGGTTGCCTTCTCGATGGCGGCTCGGCTGTCGAGCGTGCTCGTCGACGTGAGGGCGTGTGCCTCGTTGCGGGCGTCGCTCAGCAGCTGGCTTGCAGTTGAGTTCGCGTGGCTCTCGACCGATGCTGCCTCAGCTCGAGCTTCTGTAAGTAGACGTTCGGCTTGTTCAGTGGCCGAGGTGACGAGTTCGTCGGCACGAGCCTGTGCCTGAGTGAGCAGTCGGTTGGTTTCGGTGTCTGTCTGCTTGCGTAGCTTCTCGGCGTCGGCGTCTGCTTGCGCCATGAGCGTGTGCGCATGCTGTTCGGCGACCTGCAGGCTCTTCTCTACCCGTAGTCCAAGGCCCGAGTATCCGCTGGCGCCGAGTTCGGCGACCTGCGCCTTGAGGTCGTCAATGAGTGCGCGCTGCTCACTGCCATCGGACACCGCCTGTTGGTGCGCCGACTGTAGCGATTGAATGTGCGTTTGCAACATCTCGATGTGGCTCTGCAGTGAAGCGATGCGAGTGTCGACCTCGCCCCTGTGGTACCCGCGAAGTGCTTGGGTGAATTGCGATGTGGATTCTGCCACCGAACTTGCTCCTGACGCCTGGCGCACGGCCAACTAGTGAGTTGTGCGTGATGTTCGCGCTCCCTCACCAGAGATGATAGTTCATGGCACTGGTGTGGAGGTATGAAGCCTATTGCACAGGCGATGTTCGGCCAGCTCGGGTAACGTTGTGGAATCAAGTGTGTGGTTTTGCTGAACTTGCTGCGCACTCCATGACAGACATTTTGAGGAGCAACCACGTGCGGTATGTGTTTGCGATCACTGCATTGGTGCTTGCTGGCATCTTGCTGATTCTTGGTATCGGACAGACCACTTTCATGGCGGGGCCACGAGTCATCACGCACAGCGCATCGTTGCAGGCCGAGAATGGACTTGCCGTGCTGTCAGATGAGACGCTGACAGCGGTTGCCGGGCAGGCGAACGTTGTGGTGAATGGAGTTGACCCTGTAATTGCGGTCGGCCACGATCGCGACGTGCACGCCTGGGTTGCGCCGTTTGGCTATGCCACGGTTGAAAGCGATGCGAGCACCGCACAGCTGGTGTTGAGCCCCGTGGCTCAGGACTTTGAGGCCGCGGAGTCCTTTGCCGC
>JAAZHL010000075.1 GCA_012510755.1 Leucobacter sp. | reverse complement strand
GTTCCACTCACCGCGCACGGCGACCTCGCCAGTGGCGGCTGGCACAGCACCGGCCCCCACGCCCGCACGCACATCACCGGGTGGCAGTGCGAGCGCCGCCGCACACACGAACTGTGCCCCGCGATGCCCATCGGCGATGTCGCTCAACTGCCACAGCAACAGTTCAACGTTTGCGGCGTCGTCGCGGGCGGGCCCCGCCCAGCGCGCCGAGAAGATGCCTGGGCACCCGCCCAGCACGTCGACGGCGATGCCCGAATCGTCGGCAATCGCCGGCAGACCGGTGTGCGCGGCCGCGGCGCGGGCCTTCAAGAGCGCGTTCTCTTCGAAGCTCACCCCGGTTTCGACGGGTTCTGGCCCGTCATAGCCGATGAGCTCGATGCCAGGCACGAGCGGAGCGAGAATTCGCCGCAGTTCTGTCAGTTTGTGCGCATTGTGCGAGGCGAGAACGACTTGGGCCATGCTGCGTCCTAGCCTTCGAGTTGGTCGAGTGCGGCAAGCTGCAGTTCACGCAGTTCGGCCGTCGAGGCGAGTGCAAGGTCGAGCAACGAGTTGAGCTCGTCGCGTGAGAAGGGTGCACCTTCAGCGGTGCCTTGCACTTCAACGAAGCCGCCCTTGCCGGTGACGACCACGTTCATGTCGGTCTCGGCACGCACATCTTCGACATAGGCGAGGTCACTCATCGGCACCCCATCGACAATGCCGACAGACACCGCGGCCACCGAGTCGGTGAGCGGCTGTGACTTGCGAGCTACGTGGCCCTGTGTGCGAGCCCATTCGATCGCGTCAACGAGCGCCACGTAGGCGCCAGTGATTGATGCGGTGCGGGTGCCGCCGTCAGCTTGCAGCACATCGCAGTCGATCACGATCGTGTTTTCGCCGAGGGCTTTCATGTCGACGACCGCGCGCAGGCTGCGCCCGATGAGTCGGGAGATCTCGTGTGTGCGCCCGCCGAGCTTGCCCTTCACCGCTTCACGCTGCATGCGCTCGTTCGTTGAGCGTGGCAACATTGAGTACTCGGCGGTAACCCAGCCGGTGCCCTTTCCGCGCAACCACGGCGGAACCCCCGGGGTAAATGACGCCGTGCACAGCACCTTGGTGTCGCCGAAGCTGATCAGTGCGCTGCCCTCGGCTTGCTTGCTCCAGCCCCGCTCAATGCTCACCTCGCGCATCTGGGCGGGTGTGCGGCCGTCGGCTCGTGCCTTGTCAGTCATGGTGCTCCTTGGTGCGGGTGCGGGTATGGGCGAAGGGTCAGAAGTATCGAAAGCGTCGAAAATGGCTAGTGTCTACGAGGATCAGCCCTGCCCGCAGGCAGATCAGCACCGCCGGCGGCTGGTACGGTACCACCCGCTGGCAGGTGGATCACGCCCGTGGGCAGATGGTCGACCGCATCGATGTCGATGCCGAGCATGCGGCGGGCCAGGTCTGCGAAGGCGGCGGTGTCTTCTCCGGTCGCCTCGTAGCGAACGGTTGGTTCACCGGCGTCGGGGTGGCGCAGCAGGCCGCGGTTGGTGAGCGTGCGATAGACCTCGCCTGCAGTTTCTACGTCGCTCGACACGAGCGCAACTCCAGGGCCCACGACCTGACTAATTGCCCCGCGCAAGAACGGATAGTGCGTGCACCCGAGCACGAGGGTGTCGATGTCTTGTGCCGCCAGAGGCCGCAGGTATTGTTCAGCGACCGCGAGCACCTCGGGCCCGCTCGTGCGCCCAGCCTCGACGAGTTCAACAAATTGTGGGCACGCCTGGGCGCTCAAAGAAATGTCGGGTCGCATGCTGAACAGGTCGTCATAGACGCGCGACTGAATGGTGCCTCGCGTGCCGATCAAACCGACTTTGCCGTTGCGGGTAATCGACATGGCGCTGCGCACGGTTGGGCCAATCACTTCGACCACTGGCACGTCATAGCGTTCGTGCGCATCACGCAGCATCGCTGCACTCGCGGTGTTGCACGCGATCACCAGCATTTTGACGCCCTGTTCGACGAGCCCGTCGAGAATCTCAAGCGCAAACTGCCGCACTTCAGCAATCGGCCGCGGGCCATAGGGCGTGCGGGCCGTGTCGCCGACGTAGATCATCGACTCGTTCGGCAACTGGTCGCGAATCGCGCGAGCAACCGTGAGCCCGCCGACACCAGAATCGAACACCCCGATTGGGCGATCATTCATGCCGTGCACGCTCACCTTTCTACCCTACAGCTCCGCGCCGTTTACACGCTGTCGACCGGGCCACGCCGTGACCCCTATTTGATCCAGGTTTTTCGGTGCAACGGCGACAGCCCCACCTCGGCAATGCCGAGATAGTGGGCCTTGGCGCCGTAGCCTTTGTCGGAGTTCCAGGCATAGTGCGGCCGCTCGTCATGTGCTTCTCGCATGAGCCGGTCACGCGCCACTTTCGCACCCACCGAGGCCGCGGCAACACTCGCGCAACTGCGGTCTGCCCCCACGCGAGTTAGCACGTGCAGAGGGTTGCGCAGGGCGGGCGAGAGC
>JAAZHL010000074.1 GCA_012510755.1 Leucobacter sp. | reverse complement strand
GTGATGGCCGCAGCCAACATTGCAGGCAGCCTGCTCGGTGCCCGCATGGCGATTTCGCGCGGCGTGAAGTTCATTCGTGCCCTGTTTCTCATCGTTGTCGCCGTGCTCGTCGTGAAGCTCGGCGTCGACGTGGTGAACGAAAACTTTTGACCGTGGGCCTGCCACACGGGCTGATTTCGGCGGCGGCTCACACCACGTACCGTCACGCCAGTGTCGATTTGGGATAGTGTGAACCTGACGCCCTTGTCAGAGCGACCTGCCGGGGGTGCATACAAGCAGAGCCGCTGCGATGGAGGAGCTATGGCGTACGAGACACTTGATTGGCACGTGGGTGAAGATGGGGTAGCCCTGCTCACCCTGAACCGGCCAGACAAGTTGAACGCATTTGACCTGATCATGGGCAAAGAACTGCTGCAGGTCTTTGGTCACGACGCGCTCGACGATGCGGTCAAAGCAGTTGTTGTGACGGGGGCGGGCCGGGCGTTTTGTGCGGGCATGGATCTCGATTCTGAGCAGACTGCCGGCGGCAACGTGTTCGGCGTCGACGAGTCACTCATGCCGAACGTAGACGAATTTTATGAGCGGTACGGCGAAGAACCGTATGCCACCGGTGTGCGCGACTTTGGTGGCCGCATCAGCCTGGCGATTCACCACCTTCCGGAACCCGTGATCGCCGCGATCAACGGCGCAGCGGTTGGCCTTGGGGCAACTATGACGCTGGCGATGGATATTCGACTCGCGTCGACCGCCGCCCGTGTCGGCTTCGTGTTTGGCCGCATCGGCATTGTTCCCGAGGCGTGTTCAAGCTGGTTCTTGCCGCGTATCGTGGGCATGCAGCAAGCGCTCGAGTGGGTCTACTCAGCGGACGTGCTGAACGCCGACGAGGTGCTGGCAGGGCGGCTCGTGCGCTCGGTGCACGAACCAGAAGATCTGGTGCCGCAGGCGCTCGAGCTCGCTCGCTCGTTTGTGAATAACCGCTCACCGGTCGCGCTGGGTTTGGCGAAGCAACTGCTCTATGGCAGCGCTGGCCTGCCGACCCCCTTCGACACGCACCTCGCAGACTCGCTTGCGATGTACTATTCGTCGATCGGTGACGGAAAAGAGGGCGTTGCTGCGTTCCTTGAGAAGCGGGCGCCACACTTCACTTCTTCGAGCAAAGACATTCCTCGCATCTTTCGCTAACTGAGTCACCTTCCGGTGCTGCGCCCGATCTCCGCGCCTGCGGGGCCGCCTACGTGGGCGGTTGGGCGCGATCCTCGCTGTTCAAATATTGAACTGATATGGTGGAGAGGTTGCTTGCGCAAGCAGTTGAGGCAGTGTCTCCTTGTGCGTCGCGAGTGCTTCGGTGCAGATTCTGAACGTTTCTGCCTTGTTCAGTCACCCCGTGAGTCGCGTGCGCATGTGTCGCGAGCAACACGCTACGAGAGTGAATGAAGTGAGGTACGCATGATGAATGAGAAGAAAAAAGTAGCAATAATTGGGGCGGGCCCCAGCGGCATGGAGCAGCTGCGGACGTTTGAAACGGCCGAACGCGACGGTGAGCAACCCGTCAAACTCGTGTGCTTGGAAAAGCAGTCTGACTGGGGCGGGCAATGGAACTACACCTGGCGCACCGGTCTCGACGAATACGGGGAGCCAGTGCACTCGAGCATGTACCGCAACCTGTGGTCGAACGGCCCGAAAGAGGCGCTCGAATTCGCCGACTACTCGTTTGACGAACACTTCGGCAAATCTATTTCGTCGTATCCGCCGCGCACCGTGCTGTGGGACTACATCGCTGGCCGTTTGCAGCACACCGACGGGCGCAAGTACGTGCGATTCGAAACCGTCGTGCGTCACGTGGACTTCGACGAGGCCACCCAAACTTTCACGGTCGTGAGCGAACACTTGCCGACTGGCGCGACACGAAGCGAGACTTTTGATCACGTCGTCGTTGCGAGCGGTCACTTCTCGTTTCCGAACATGCCTGATGCGCCAGGTATCGAGACCTTCACCGGCATCGTCAGCCACGCGCACGACTTTCGGGGCGCTGAAGGGCTCGCTGACAAGCACCTGTTGGTGGTCGGTTCGAGCTATTCGGCAGAAGATATCGGCAGCCAGGCGTTCAAGATGGGCGCGGCATCGGTCACCGCGAGCTACCGCACGAACCCCATAGGCTATGACTGGCCGAAGGGCTTCGAAGAGCGCCCGGCGATCAAACACATCGATGGCAACACGGTGCACTTCATCGACGGCACATCGAAGCACATCGACGCGATCATTTTCTGTACCGGATACCAACACAAGTACCCATTCTTGCCCGCAGACCTCGCACTGTCGGGCCCGAACACGGTGTACCCCGAGGGTCTCTACCGTGGCGTCGTGTGGCAGAACAACCCCGCGATGTACTACGTGGGTGCACAAGACCAGTGGTTTACGTTCAACATGTTCGACGCGCAGGCATGGTACGTGCGCGACCTGATCGTGGGGCGCGCCGAACTGCCCGCTGCAGACGAGCGTGCGGCTTCGATCGCCGAATGGCGGGCACGTTTCGAGGCGATCGATAGTGTTGCCACCGAGATCGAGTTTCAGGGGGAGTATGTGCGCGATCTGTTGCGCCAAACTGACTACCCCGAGTTCGACATCGATGAGGTCGTCAGCATCTTCAACAGCTGGGTCGAAGACAAGCAGGTCGACATCATGGGGTATCGCGACCGCTGCTATCGCTCGGTCATCACGGGCACCATCGCGACGAAGCACCACACGCCGTGGCTCCAAGAGCTCGACGACAGCCTCGAACGTTACCTGAGCGACGAGGTTGACTTGAGTGTCGGCAGCGACTTCGGGCTCACTTCAACGGCTCGGTAAGGCTGCGACAGGGTGGCTCTGGCGGGCCGGTAGGTCGGTCTGCCAGAGCGTCTGAGTCGTTTGTCGCGTTGCTGCGGTTTGGCGCTGTCGCTGGTTGCTGTCGCGCTATTGCTATTGCTATTGCTTTGCGTTGCGGCTAGCGGCGGGTGCGGGGCTCAGTTGTGTGCTCGATTCAGCGAGGATCAACCCGCACGAACTCAGGGTGTTTGGCCGTGCGCCCATCGCCGCTTGAGCGGCCGGTCAGGCGGCGGCCGATCCACGGCAGCACGTGCTCGCGCGTGTAACGCAACTGATCGCGCCTTGACGGCGCGCCGACCGGTGCTGCGTCAATGACCCAGTCTGCGGGGTGGGCAAAGCCGAGCGCCCGCAGCACGTTCGAGGCGACCCGCTGGTGGCCCACGGGCGCGAGGTGCAGACGATCGAGCGACCAGTATTCGCGGCGGGCGAGCACGGGGTCGCTCCAGTTATCGCACATGCGCACGCCCATGCGGTGAGCGATATCTACGGCCGCTGCCGTGAGCTGATCGCCCTTCGCTTGCACCCGGTCGCCGCGCGGCAGGCCGATGGTGGGGTTCGCGCCAGCGATCAGCAGGGGTTCGACGTCGGCGTCCAGAATCTGTTGTAGGGCGTGTTGTGTTTGGTCGACCACCCACGGCATGTCTGTGCCGGGGCGCAGCATGTCGTTGCCACCGCCGTTGAAGCTGATCAGTGTGGGGCCGAGCGCGAGGGCCGGCCCGAGTTGTTCGGCAATGATTGGTCGCAGCAGGCGGCCGCGGATAGCAAGGTTCGCGTACAGCACCGGTTGGCCCGTCGCGTCTGCGAGGCCCTGTGCGACGAGGTCGGCCCAGCCGCGCACGGAGCCATCGGGGCGATCATCGCCCACGCCCTCAGTGAAGCTGTCGCCAATCGCCACATATCTGATCGCGACCTCGGTGTTGCCCTTCGAAACTGTCACTCGACCATTTTAGGCGCTCGCGATTGCGTGCAATCTTGAGATGTGGTGTGCTCATCCCTTCTGACCGGTGCCGTTTTGCCCAATTCAGGCCAGAGGTGGGCAGTTGTGGTTGCTCTGCCTGCGAACTGGTAGCCACTACGGCCCCCGTGTGTGGGCGACCCCATCAACATGACCCTTCACAGTGCGGATTGCGGGATTACTGCCTACGTGCGCGGGCTACCCTGACAGCTACTCGTCGCCGAGCCCGCGGGCCTGCAACGCATCACCAGTGTGCTGCGCGTGCGCCACGGTGCGAAGCACAAATGGCACCGCAAATGCCCGCATGCTACGTTCGAGCCCGCGGGCGCGCGCGGCAGCTCGAGTGTCGTGCGCGAGGGTCAGCATGACGGGAATCGCGCGCAGCACCAGCGAAAACGCCAGCGCCACCTTTTCGGGCCGCACTCCCAGCGGTCGCAGTGGCCGAAGCGCCCACACGAGGGTGTCGAGCAGATCATCGACCGAGGTGCTCGCTGTGAGGGCGCTCGCCGCAAGAATCAGGGCGAACAGGGTGCCGACCACTGACAGGCCGCGCTCCCAGCCGTGCTGCCAGGCTTGAAAGGCGAAGAGCAGCACCCCGACTAGCGCGAAGCGCAGTGCGACTCTCGCAAAGTCGCGGGCTCGCATGCCCGCCATGAATGAGAGCACGCTCGCGCACGCGAGCGCAATCAGTGTGCTGGGCACCGTGCGCAAAGCGACCGCGGTCGCGGCGAACACCAGCAGACCGAGCAACTTCGCGCCAGGGCGCAGCCGGTGCAGCCATGAGTTGCCGGGCAGGTAGGATCCGAGCGGTGAGAAGCTCACATTGACCCCGCAGGGGCTTGGTCTGTCAGAGACTGGGTCGGGGTTTGGGTAGACGCCCCGGCTGGTCGTTGCCCCGCAGGGGCTTGGGTCGGAGGCTGCCCCGTGATGAGCGCACGATAGAAGTCGATTGCCGCCGCTGGGGCGCCATCGAAGACAACCCTGGCGTCATCGACCACGATGGTGCGGTCGGCCTGGGCCGCGAGTTCGAGGTCGTGGGTGACGACGATGACCTGCTGGGGCAGCCCCATGAGCACTTGCCCGATGCGCAGGCTGTTGCGCAGGTCGAGCAGTGTGGTCGGCTCGTCGGCGATCAGCACTGTCGGCTCTGCCGCGAGCACCGAGGCGAGCGCGAGCAGCTGGCGCTGCCCCCCTGAGAGCGTGTGCACGCTGCGATCAGCGAGGTGACTGAGCCCGAACCGGTCGAGCGCCGCAGCGGCAGCAGCCATGCGCTGCGCCTTGACCTTGTGGCTGCGCCGTAGCGACAGTGCCACGTCTTCGATAGCGGTCGGCATGATGAGCTGTGCGGCGGGGTCGGTGAACATGAACCCAACCTGCCGTCGCACCTGAGCACCTTGCTGCGCCGTATCGAGCCAGCCCGCTCCGTCGTTGTGCGTTGTGCGCACGGCCTGCCCTTGCGAGACCGCGCCAGCGAGCTCGCCATCGTGCCCAGCGCGCACACGAACCCGCCCCGAGCTCGGGGTGATCAGACCGTTGCACAGGCGCGCGAGTGTTGACTTACCTGACCCATTTGCGCCGATGATCGAAATGCGGTGCTCGGCGAGGCGCAGCGTGGTGGGCTGCAGAATGGTCGCAGCACCGTCTGCCGTGGGCACCACCACGCTCGCGGCCTCAAACTCGATCACGTGCGACTCCTCATCTCACTAGGGTAAACCGTTGCAGATGGCAGCTAGCGTCGAATCGGAAGCAGGCTTGGGAATGCGCGGTGCACCGCAGTCGCGACGATTGCCATGAGAATATTCTTCACGACGTCGCCGGGGTAAAACACGAGGTCAAACGCGAACGCCTCACCGATTGCAAGCCCGCCAAAGAGTGCCATGCCGAGAGGACCGAGGGTGTGCACGAAGACCCAGCTCGAACCGAAGCCTGCGATAAAGATCAGCGGAACGCTGGCAGCGATCTTTTTGCGCGGCAAGCGCTCGACGATGAAGCCACACAGGGCTGCGGCGAGTGGAAACGCGATGAGGTAGCCAGCCGACGGGCCGAGAAATGGTGCGATGCCGGCGGCGCCGCCAGAGAACACGGGAAGGCCCAGGGCGCCGACCGCGAGGTAGAGCAAGACGGCGAGAAAGCCTCGTTTGGCACCGAGCACTGCACCTGCGAGCAAGACAGCGAAGGTTTGCAGGGTGATCGGCACGAGGCCGCCGACGCTGATGGCTGGGAGCAGCGCACACACCGCGATGAGCGCCGCGAAGGTGGCGATCAGCGCGATATCGGTCGCGACGTGCGAGCGCGATGTCGGTGCTGTTGCCGATGCCGATGAAGCTGTGAGTGCTTCTGCCGCCGACGAAGCCTCATCGGCCACCGTCGAAGTGTTAGTCAATGTTTCGCTCGGGGTGCTGGCTGCGGGCTCGAGGTGGTTGGTGGTCATGCTGGCTCCTTTGCGGCAGAAATGTGAGCGCAGAAGTGCTACTTGAAGCACTACCTGAACAGTGTTCTGGTGAACAGTGTTCATGTTAGCGCTAGAGTGGAAATATGCGCAACACCAGAGACGACGTCATTGCTGCTGCCCTCGGTGTCCTTGACGCATACGGTCTCGAGTTTTGCTCGATGCGCAGGGTTGCTTCGGCCCTCGATGTGCAGCCCAGCGCGCTCTACCATCACGTGCCGAATAAGCAGTCGCTGCTCGCGTTCATGGCAGATGAGATTGTGCGCGGAGTGCGCGGGGCCGACCCGGTCGAGCTCTGCCGTTCGTTGCGCACCGCCATGCTCAGCATTCGAGACGGCGCAGACGTGGTGGCCACAGCCTCGGCGTTTCGCCTTGGGGTGTCGCAGGTTGAAGCCGAGCTGGCAGACCTCGTGGGCGTAGAAGGCGCGCGAACCCTGCTGCTTTACACCTTTGGCCATGCCCAGCAGAGCCAGACGCAACTGCAAGCTCAGGCGGTGGGGGTGCTGCCGCAGGCAGCTGATCCTCGCCTCACCGCAGAAGCAAATACGACCGAAACGCAGGTCGAAACTGCCGCCGAACTCGCCGCCGAACTTGACCGCAGCTTTGACCGCGGCATCGCCATCATTCTGGCGGGACTGCGGGAGTCTGAACTCGGCTGAACAAGCCGACTGCCTAAAACAGCGTGTTGAGGTTCTGCATGCCTCGCATGGCATCGTAGTCGAGCACGAGGCAGCGAATTCCGCGGTCTTCGGCGAGCGTGCGCGCCTGCGGTTTGATCTCTTGTGCGGCAAACACTCCCTGCACGGGCGCGAGCCGCGGGTCGCGATTCATGAGTTCGAGATAGCGGGTCAGCTGTTCAACCCCGTCGATCTCGCCGCGGCGTTTAATCTCGATCGCCACCGAGGCGCCTGACGAATCTCGCGCAAGAATATCGACCGGCCCGATCGCGGTCATGTACTCGCGGCGCACCAGCTCGTGCCCGTCGCCCAGCAGTTCGATCTGGTCGGCGAGCAATTCTTGCAGGTGCGCTTCGACGCCATCTTTGATGAGCCCCGGATCAACGCCCAGATCATGCGAACTGTCATGCTCGATGCCAAAAATCGACACGACGAGGCGGTCGGCCGTCTTTGCGTGCGTCACCTGCCAGACCTCTGCGACGCCGTCGGCCTGTTGCTCGTTGTCAGGCTCGAGCTGTGCGAGCGAGCACGGTGGAGACATCCAGTTGAGTGGTTTGTAACTGCCGCCATCGCTATGCACGAGGATCGAGCCATCACTCTTCAGCATCAGCACCCGCGTGGCGCGAGGCAGGTGCGCGCTCAGGCGCCCCGCATAGTCAACAGAGCAGTCAGCCACCACGATACGCACCCCGATAGCCTACCGCGACGAGGGCACTGGCCGTGCGCGAACGGGTGGTGGTGCGCTTTGCCGTGCCAGAGATGGGCAGTTGTTGCTGCCTGGCTGGACAGGGGCAGCCACAAGTGCCCACACGTTGGGTGTGTGGGTGTGTGGGTGTGTGGGCTTGTGGCCGGGTTGGCCGGGTCAGCTTTGCGGAGGCTTGGTGCGTGCGACCCCCGCGAGCAGCAGCCCGACGACCGCAAAAAACGGCAGCACCCAGAATGCCTGCAGCAGGCCGATCTGCTCGCCGAGCACCCCAAACGCCATCGGGCCAATCAACATTGAGGTGTAGCCGATTGCCGACACCGCAGCCACATCACGCGCTGCCGTCTTCGGATCATCGGCAGCGGCAGAGATCGTGATTGGCCAGCACACCCCGGTGCCCAGCCCCCACAGCAGCGTGCCGATGATCATTCCCGGCACGTTTGGTATCAACACGACCAGCAAAACGCCGACGATGGCAAGCACGAAGCTGCCGCGCAACACCGTGACCCTGCTGAACCTCGTGAGCAGCGCGGAGCCGATCAGTCGCGCGGTTACCACCGCACCGAAGAAGACCCCGAGCATGATCGCACCAAACTCGTTCGATACCCCGCGTCCGTCGACGAGCGCGAGCGGCAGCCAGTCTGCGGGAGCGCCTTCGAGCAGACCGGCAGAGAGCGTAATGAAGCCAACCAGCAGCACCCGCCGATCACGCCACGGGCTATAGCGCTTGCCGCCGAGCACCCGACCAGGCAGCTCCAAACGGTCAGGCTCAACACGCGACTCACGCGACACCTGCGAAATGATCGGAATCGAACCGGTAGCCGTCACCAAGTCATCTGGTTCCGTCTCGCTGGCAACGATGATGGGAATCGGAGAGGTTGTAATCAAGAGCTGCGAACCTTGCGGGGTGGTGCTCGAATCGGCAGCGGCGTGATCCTCGTGCCTGACCTCGTCATCGACCACGTGACGCAACATGACCAACGAAATCACGACGATCGCGAGCATCACACCAGCAAAATGCGCTTGCAGCGTGAACTGCAGCGACTCTGCGAGGGCACCCACACCCATCGCCACCATCACGCCAATGGAGTACCCGGCGTGCATGAGTGGTAACCGTGGTTTGCCGTAGGCGCGTTCGGCGAGTGCTCCACTCACATTCATCGCGATGTCCGTGGTGCTGAAGCAGAGACCGTACACAAACAACACCGCAAGGCCGAGCGGCAAGGCTCCCGCCACAAACAGCGCAACGGCCGCGGGAAGCATGACCGCTTGCACGACGATCGCCACAGCCATGACCCGCCGTGCCCCGAACCGCTCAATTACGCGCCCCGCGACCACCATGCCGCCGAGGCTGCCAGCGGCGAGGCAGAGCCCGTAGATGCTCATCTGCAGAGTGGTCGCGCCCAACTCGTCGCGCAGCGCAGGCAGGCGACTCAACCAGGTGCCGAAGCTCAGCCCCATCATCAAGAAGATGACCAGAATGGCGCGCACCCAGCGCTGAGAAACTGTGCGATCTTGGCGTGCGAATTGACTCACGTAGCGAGTCTATGTGCCGCCAAAGCTTCAGAGAACACGCAAGACTGTGAGGCACACTCAGAGTGTGGTGAAGATGACCTCGATGAGTGTCACACGCCGAGCCGCACCCATTTGCTGCCGCGCGCACGCAAGCCGAGGGTGAGCGCACGGGACGCCATAAAGACGATACCGAACGCGGCAGTGAGCGCTACGAGGGCAGCGGTGTCGCCGGGAACAAGCACGGTGACTGCCCACAACACTGGCAGGTAGATCGCCAGGTTGACGAGACTCGTCCACGCAAGGTACTTCGCGTCGCCTGCACCCATCAGCACGCCGTCGAGCACAAACACATACCCGCCGAGCGGCATCGAGATTCCGAGCACCAGTAGTGCGAGAGGGAGCACGGTGAGCACGAGCGGGTCGCTGGTAAATATTTTGCCGAGGATCGGGCTCGCCGCCGCGAGCAGCACACCGATGATGGCCCCGCAACCGACGCCCCAGAAAGTGGTGCGACGAAGCACCGCGCGTGCCCGATTTGCGTCTCGTGCCCCGAGTGCGTCACCTACCAGCGCTTGGGCGGCAATCGCGAGTGCGTCGAGCGCAAAAGCGGCGGTCGAGAACAGGGTGAACACCACTTGATACCCGGCGGTCGCGGCCGTGCCGTGGGTGGCGGCTGCGGCGACGGTCAGCATCAACGCGGCCCGCAGGCCAATCGTGCGCAAGAACAGCCACCCGCCGCTGCGGCCCGCAGCAGTGAAACCGGCGCGGCGCGGCATGATGCCGGCGCCATGTCGTCTCGCGTGCACCGAAACGACAACCAGGTAGACGATGACCATGCCCCACTGGGCCACCACAGTGCCCCAGGCGCTGCCAGCGATGCCCCAGCCGAAGCCATAAATGAACAGCCAATTGAGCAAGGCGTTCACCGTGAAGCCAAAGCCCGCGACATATAGCGGTGTGCGCGTATCTTGCAACCCGCGTAGCAGCCCGGTTGCGGCAAATACGACGAGCATCGCTGGCAGGCCCGCGCATGACACCGACAGATAAATACGGGCTTGCTCGGCAACGTGAGCGTCGGTTCCGAACATGTCGACGAGTGGCCCGCTGAGCGCCCAGAGTCCGACGCCGAGCACTGCGCCGAGACCGAACGCGAGCCACAGCCCATCAATACCCGCCTGCACGGCACCACGCAGGTCGCCTGCACCGCGCCTGCGCGCGACCATGGGAGTGGTCGCGTAGGCCAGAAAAATCATGAGCCCCACCGCGGTTTGCAAAATGGTGCTCGCAATAGCGAGGCCGGCGAGCGGAGTAGCACCCAGGTGGCCGACGAGTGCGGAGTCGACGATGAGAAAGAGCGGTTCGGCAACCAGCGCGCCGAGCGCGGGTACCGCCAGTGCCGCGATGCTGCGGTCGATGCGGCGCCGTGCTGCGCGATCCTCGCCTGAAACCATGTAGACCAAATTACCGTGCACCTCAGACAACACAGAGACAACTTCAGCTTGCCGCTCAGCGCACGGCGAACGCACGCCACAATTGTCAGTCGTCATCGCTAGTGTTAGTCGCATGGCAGCTTCAGATGTTATCGCTCCCGGCAACTACGGCCCCTCAGGCATCGACCTGGCCGAGCTTGACCCCGCGGTGCGCCCGCAAGACGATCTCTTTCGGCACGTGAATGGGCGGTGGATCGCGCGCACTGAGATCCCCGCAGATAAAGCACGCTATGGCTCGTTTGCGGTGCTCGCCGAGAACGCCGAGGCTGCTGTGCGTGACATCATTACCGGCATGCAGGCACCTGGTGACGGCGAGATCAGCGGTGGTGTTGAATCTGAAGCGGCGAAGATCGCTGCGTTGTATGCGAGCTTCATGAGTGTCGAACACATTGATGCGCTCGGTGCTGGGCCGATCGCGGGTGACCTGAAGCGTGCGCTTGAGGTCAGTTCAATTGATGAGCTTGTTGCACTCGTGGCAGAACTTGAGCGGCAAGGGCTGGGCGGTTTCTACGGCATGGGGGTCGACAACGACCCCGGCAACCCGGAACGCTACATTGTGTTCGTGATGCAGGGTGGGCTGGGGCTGCCCGACGAGTCCTACTATCGCGAAGAGCAGTTTGCTGAGATTCGCGAACAGTACCAGGCGCACATCGCGCGCATGCTGCAGCTCGTGGGCTTTGCCGAGGGTGAAGCTCAGCATTTCTCGGCGCTCGGGTACGACCTCGAACAGCGCATTGCTGCCTCACACTGGGACAGGGTGACGAGCCGCGACATTCAGAAGCTCTACAACCTGCGCACGTTTGCTGAACTGCAGCAGCTGACCCCCTCACTCGATTGGTCGGCGTACCTGCAGGTTGCGGGCGCGCCTGAGGCAGCATTCGGCGAGGTGGTCGTTGGTATGCCCGATGCCGTGTCGGGTCTCGCTGAGCTGCTGGTGCACGATGAGCTTGAGGCCTGGCGGGCGTGGCTCGTGTGGCAGATCGTGCGCGGGTCTGCGGCGCTGCTGACGCAAGAGATCTCTCGGGCGAACTTCGAGTTTTATGGCACGGCGCTGACCGGCGCGACTGAGCAGCGTGACCGCTGGCGTCGTGGTGTGTCATTTGTTGAGGGCGCGATGGGTGAGGCCGTGGGCCGTCTCTATGTGGAGCGTCACTTCGACGAGTCGTCGAAGGCTGCCATGGACGTGCTGGTCGACAACCTCATCGAGGCATATCGCCAGTCAATCGTGTCGCTCGCCTGGATGGGCGAAGAGACCAAGCAGCGTGCGCTTGAGAAGCTCGGCAAGTTCACTCCCAAGATTGGCTACCCGGTGAAGTGGCGTGACTATTCGAAGCTCGTGGTTGACGCCGGTGATTTGCTTGGCAATTCGCGTCGGGTCGCCGAGATGGAGTTTGACCGTGAGCTCGGCAAGGTTGGCAGGCCGATTGATCGTGACGAGTGGTTTATGACCCCGCAGACGGTCAATGCCTACTACAACCCTGGCTTCAACGAGATCGTGTTTCCGGCGGCCATCTTGCAGCCCCCGTTCTTCGATGCTGCCTGGGACGATGCTGCGAACTACGGTGCGATCGGTGCGGTGATTGGTCACGAGATCGGTCACGGCTTTGACGACCAAGGTTCCCAGTACGACGGCGACGGCAAGCTCACCAACTGGTGGACCGACGACGACCGCGCGGCGTTCGAGACCCGCACGAAGGCGCTCATCGACCAGTACAACGCACTCTCACCTGCGGGCGCTGACGGGCAGAAAGTCAACGGTGAGCTCACCATTGGCGAGAACATCGGCGACCTGTCGGGGCTCGAGATTGCGTGGAAGGCGTACCTGATTTCACTCGAGGGTGCCGAACCCCCAGTGGTTGAAGGGCTGACCGGCGCTGAACGATTCTTTGGTGCGTGGGCGCAGGCGTGGCAGCAGAAATCTCGCCCCGAAGAGACCGTGCGTTTGCTCACGATTGACCCGCACTCGCCCAACGAGTTCAGGTGCAACCAGATCGTCGCAAACCTCACGCCGTTCCACGACGCCTACGAAACGAAGCCGGGCGACGGTTTGTGGCTCGCGCCAGAGTCGCGCGTGAGCATTTGGTAGCGCGCTCGTGAAAACAATTCGCGCGGCGATCGCGCGGCTCTTTTGGCGGCTGTCAGGGTGGCGACTCGTGCGCGAGGCTGTTCCGGTGGCAGGGCCGCGTCTGCTCATTGGGGCGCCGCACACGTCAAATTTTGATTTTCTGTTGATGCTCGCCATAGCGTGGGACGCCCGACTGAACATTCGCTGGCTCGGCAAAAAAGAGCTGTTCAAAGGAATCGGGGGTCCGATCATGGGGGCGCTCGGCGGCATCGCGGTCGACCGCTCGAATGCGGCAGGCGTCGTCGATGCGGTCGTCGAGCAAGCCCGCAAAACCGAAAGCTTCATACTCGTGGTAACGCCAGAGGGCACCCGCCAAGGTAAGGGGTGGCGCAGCGGCTTCTACCGAATCGCCTACGCCGCAGGAATTCCAGTGACGCTCGGCTTCGCCGACGGTGCGACGAAGTCTTCGGGCCTTGGCGAAACCATGCATCTGACCGGTGATGTGGTCGCCGATATGGACAAGATTCGGTCGTTCTATCGAGACATCACCGGGGTACGCCCCGAGCACCGCACCGAGCCACGCCTACACGACGAGGCGGGCCTCACCCGGCAACTGGCGGCGGGCGACGCGGCATAGCGACAAGCCCCACAGTCGCGTTGTGTGCGGCCCCGCGTCAGGCTGCGCAGGGTCTCCGTCACATGTGTCGAAGCGTCCTGTCATGCTGCGTGAAGTTAGCAGTGCCTCACCCATCTGCCGGCTCGGACACTGCCCGGTGATCGCTGCATAGCGAACCCGTGTGCGCCTCACACACGACAAAGCGGGCACGGCAACTGCGGTTCGCGTTGCAGTCGGCGAGACGGCTCGAAGGCGTGTCGCAGACCTCGCAGCGGCCAATCACCGCGGCACCAGAGGCGAAGTCCATCGACTCCCGCCCGTCGAAGACTGCGAGCGAGCCCTCCCACAGTCCATCGTTGCCGAACGCCTCGCCATAACGCACGATGCCGCCATCGATCTGATACACCTCTTTGAAGCCGCGGTTGCGCATCGCCGCCGACAAGATTTCGCAGCGAATGCCGCCGGTGCAATAGGTGACCACAGGGCGGTCTTTGATGTCGTCGAATGCGCCTGACTCAATCTGTTCAATAAACCCGTGCGTCGTGCGCACATCAGGCACGATCGCGTCCTTGAACTTACCAATTTCGGCTTCCCACGCATTGCGGCCGTCAAAGAACACGACCTCCTCGCCGCGCTCTTCGACGAGCTCGTTCACCGCAGCCGGGCTGAGGTGCTTGCCGCCGCCAATGACGCCGAGCTCATCTACCTGGGTTTCAGCAGGAATACCAAAAGCCACGAGTTCGTCTCGCACCTTCACGCTGAGGCGCGGAAAATCGCTGATCTTCTGCCAGCGCGGGGCGCGATCCTCGCCCTTCAACAGCTCAGGCTCATGCGGCACGAAACTGGTGCCATCACTCCACTTGATCTGGAGTTTCTTGAACGCCGGGTGCTGTCGAGTGCGCTTGATGTAACGCTTGCAGGCGTCAATCTCGCCGCCCACCGTGCCATTGATACCGTGCTTAGAAATAATGATGCGCCCACGCAGGCCCAGCGACTCACACAGGGAGCGCTGCCAGAGCATGATGGCTTCTGGATCGGTGATCGGGGCGAATACGTAGTAGAGCAGAATCTTTGGTTCAGACACCCCTCTATGGTAGATCGTCTGCTTGACACTGACGTTACGTCAACTTTTATCGTAGAAGGAGTGATCGAGTCTGTGCGGGGCGACTCAGCAGTCTACGAGTGAGGAGATGAGCCAGTGGAGTATTCGATTCAAGAAGTTGCGAAGGCCGCACACACCACGTCACGTACGCTGCGGCACTACGACGATATTGGCTTGCTGCCGCCCAGTCGCGTTGGCCTGAATGGGTATCGCTACTACGATGACCGGGCGCTGCTGCGACTGCAGCGAGTATTGCTGTTGCGTGACCTTGGGCTGGCGCTTGAGGCGATACGTCAGATGGTCGACTCGCAAGATGCGGACCTTCGCGCACACGAAACGAAAGAAGCCGAGATGCTCGCCGCGCACCTCGAGCTGTTGCAATCCGAACGAGAACGGCTTGGTCGTCAGATTGCGGCGGTCGAACGCACAATTGCTGCCATCAAGCAGCCAGCGAAACGAAAGGAAGGGCTCATGTCAGAGCAGATCTTTGAAGGATTTGACCATACCTATTATCAAGAAGAAGTGGAGCGTCGATGGGGAGCCGAGGCCTATGCAACAGGTGATCGATGGTGGCGTGGTCTCGGCGAAGAAGCCCAGTGCGAATGGCAACAGCGGGTGGTGGCACTCAATACAGATTGGGTTGCAATGTGTGAAAG
>JAAZHL010000073.1 GCA_012510755.1 Leucobacter sp. | reverse complement strand
TGGCAGAGCGGACTTGGCAAAGCGGACTCGGAAGCTTCCGCATTGGCGGCTCGGAGTTCGCGCGGTCTGGTGCGATCGGGGCGGCGCGATCCTCGCCCCTCAGCCGCAACGCAACCGATCTGCCCAAAACAACCCCAAAACCCCCAAGAGCAGGTCACTAATCGCAGAAACACCCCCAAACCGCAGGTGTCGGCGGGGGCACGGCGCAGGTGTCGGTGGAGGCTAGGCACCGGCGGGGGCTCGGCCCAGGCGCGGCGCAAGTTTCGGTGCAGGCGCGGCTCAGGCGTCAGCAAAGACTCGCTGGAGGCTAGGCGCAGGATCTCCGCGGTCTGCCGCAGGTCTCGCTACCGCGGCTCGCGCGCAAATATCGCGTCAAGGCGCGGCTCAATCACCGGTCGAAACACCTTCGTCACCCAGGTCATCGACAGCACCACAGTAATTGCCGTGCCAACCGCGAACAACATCAGCACGCCCGCACTACCGAATTCGCCGAACCAATCAGCCAATCCCGAAGCCCGCAAATACGAGATGATTGGCCCGTGCAACAAGTACACGTACAGCGTGCGCGTTCCCCACACCGTGAAGAACCCCTGGCCACGCGGCACGAGCACAAGAAGCGCGAGGATCATGACCGCCGCCACCACCAAAAACCCGAGACGCACAGCTGAACCGGCGAGCGCGGTCGACCACCAGGCGTCGGGAGCCCAGCCAAAGATCGGTGCGCGGTCGAACAACCACGCATAGTCATCGCGCCACACCAGCCACGTGTCGATGCGCCACTCACGACGCAACGGGGCGAGCACCGCCACCGCCGCAGCAATCACCCCGAGCACTGCGACCGCGGCAAATCGCAGCGAGCGACGCGGCCGCATGAACCAGTCACCGTGCAGCCAGCCGCGGTGCAATGCGAGATATCCCGCGACAAAAAACGGCAAAAAACAGAGCGTGCGCGAGGCCGAAAACTGCGTGCCGACCGCCGGGCTCAGCCCCGCGAAAAGCGCGAGCACCACCGAAAACACGAGCGGATGTCGCAACTGCATCACGTAGGGCAACAGAATGCGCATCGTGGCGAGCGTCACCAAGAACCACAGCGTCCAGGCGGGTGACACGAGCCAGCTCTCAGGGAGATCCCGCCCGCTCGCAAAGAAATGGATCAGCGCCCAGATGACTTCCCAGGTCAGCCAGGTGACAAGCAATTGCACCGTCGAACGTGCCGCACGCGGTGTAACTTCTGCCTTCGAGAACATTCCCGCCAACGCGATAAAGGCAGGCATGTGAAACAGGTAGATGAACGTGTAGGTCCAATACCCGAGGTCGGTCTGTGTGCGAATGGTCGAGATCCCGTGCGCGACTACGACCAACACGATGAGCACGAAGCGCGCATTGTCCCACACTGCCACCCGCGGTTTTGGGGTGACCGAGGTCACGACTGAGTCAGTCATGTATCAGCGCCGAACCAACGTAAGATTCGGGCAAACGTCAGATTCCAGCATGCTTCGGGCACGGGCACATATCAAAATCGGACAGGTCAAAAACAGTGAGCGGTTCAGACGGCGAGGGACTGGCGGTCGTTCTGCATGTCAAGAAACACCTCAGTATTGAATCGATACGCAGCGCGCACCTCGTCGACCATGCGCTCGCGCTCACTGGCATCGAGAGACTCACCAAGTTCGTCGAGAATCGAGCGATAGGTCTGCTTGAACTCTGCAATGCTGCCGAGTTCTGTGAAGTCATAGAACGCAACGCCCGCGCGGTCGAACCCGTGTTGCTTCTTTACGCGCTTTGCGATCATCTGCCCGCCTGACAGGTCACCGAGGTAGCGGGTGTAGTGGTGCGCGATGATGCCTGGCAGCCAGCCTTCGGCGGCGACTTCGCGAATGCGATCCGCGTATGCCTTTGTCGCAGGCACCGCCTGCACCTTCTCTCGCCATTTCTCGCCAAGCAGCAGCTCAAGGTCTTCGGCGAGCTGCTGCTCACGAACGAGGGCGGCCGGGTGCAATGCTGCATAACGAGGATCAGCAGCGAGCTGCTCGGCCGCTGCCTCGAGCGCCTCGTACATGAAGTAGTGCTGCACCACGAGGTCGGTGTAGACCTCGATGGGGGCGCGCATGCGCATGATGTCTTCCATGACGGTCGTGCCCTCGCTGTCGCCGTGGTCGCCCCAGGTTGCTGAGCGAATGGCGAACGAGAAGGTGCCGTCGTCTTCGGGCTTGGCGTGCGGGTGGCCGCCACCGTGTGCGTCGCCACCGCCGTGGGGGTGTGCAGCGCCGTGGGCGTCGCCGTGCGCTGCCGCGTCTCCGTGAGCGCCATGTGCGTGCGCCCCGTGTGCCCCGGCACTGGGTGCGTGCTCTTCGCGCGCCGGCACACCGAGCTTCTCGCAAGCCGCATGGTAGAGCGCAACGACCTCACGTCGAATCTCGGGGCGCTCGCTGATCGCGCCACTCGGCCACGCTACGCGCACCTCACGTTCGCCGCTCGGGTCAGTGACATGCCAGGTGCCACCATGCGCATCAAGACCAACCATCTTGCTCGCCGTCGCATCGGGCGCGCCGAATGCTCGAACAATCAGCAGGTTATCTTCGGGGTGGTCGCCGTTCATATGCCCGGTAACAGCGTCAATTACAGTCGATTCAAAATCAGTCACCCCACCACTTTAGTAAGGTTTGCCTCACTATGCATCATTCATCAGATGAAGTATGCTAACGTCCTTGCTCATTCCTTCATGCCCGACGCCCTGAAAATCGACTGTTTCACGCGCAAACGAACTCACAGCCTGCCGCGGTAGACTCGCTACGTTCTATGCCCATATATCGAGATCGGGGTTCTGTGGCTGCCAAACGCACCCGACGACTCAGCGTCGCCACCATCTCACTGTTGACCGCTGTCACCCTCAGCCTCACTGCGTGCACCGACGGCCCGTTTGTCGCCGGAGACGACGCGGCGAATACCGTGACCGCAGATCTTGCGAGCAACATCGACACTGCGGTCGCAAACGCTATGCAACTCAGCGGCTCAACCGCCGCCATCGTTGGCGTGTGGACCAGCTCAGGCGAATACGTGACCGCATACGGTGAAGACGTGACCGCCGGCTCGCCCATTCGCGCCGCGCAAGCGTCGCAACCCGTCATGTGTGCGCTGCTGCTTGACCTTGTCACAGACGGCACACTCAAGCTTGATCGCAAGGTTTCGGCCGACCTGCCACGTCAGGTGGGGCTCGAAGACATCACCTACAGGCAGCTCTGTGAGGCGACCTCGGGTCTGGCAGACTTCAAGTCCGCCAATTTGCGTGACGTCTTCATCAACAACCCCACTCGGCCATGGTCAGATCGCGAACTGCTCGCGCAATCACTTGCGCACTCACCCCTGGCAGAGCCCGGGGCCGCGCAGCAGGTTGCTGACACCAACGCTCTCGTGCTCGCGCGTGCCCTGAAGCAGGTTACCGGCGAATCGATGAGCAATCTGCTCGAGCGCCACGTCTTCACGCCCGCCGCCATGCGTGCGAGTTCCTATCCGACTGATGTACTCACTCAGGTCGAGTTGCCTGAGAACGGCATGACCGGCCTCACCTATGTCTCATCTGGCGGTGCCCCAGTGTGCACGGTACCGGGCGAAGAAGAGGGCACAACGGTGCCCGCTGAACCTGTAGCAGTCACGCAGGTGTCGCCCTCTATTCTCGGTGGGGCTGGCGCGACGGTGACGACTGTCTCAGACCTGAAGCGATTCTACGAGAGCTACCTGTCAGGCGCCTTCGGTAACGAAGAAGCAACCGAATTGGTCACCACGCTCTCGGTGCCGCCTCCGCCCGAGCCTGAAGAGGGTGCAGAGCCGGCGGAGGCTCCTGCCGAAGAGGTAGAGCCCGTGACCGACGGCTGGACGTTCGGACTCGAAAAGCAAAGCAGCCTCTATGGCATGAGTGGCGCAATCACGGGCACACTCACTGCCAGCTACCATGACCCCGCAAGCGGGCTCACGGTGGTCATAGCGCTGAACAACTCGAGCGCGGGCTCGGCATTCGTGCGCGCACTCGCATTCGAGCTCGCAGCGCTCGCCCAGGCTGACCTCTCGTGGACTGCAGAAGACCAGGCTGCCCGTCTCAGCGAGCTGGCCGTGTGCCAGCCAGCGCCCGAGGCTGCGGAGGCAACCGAATAGGTTTCGCTCTGCTACTGTTGAACAGTTGAGGCCGCAAGGCTTCTGCGGGGCCGTCGTCTAATGGTAAGACATCAGCTTCCCAAGCTGAGAACGCGGGTTCGATTCCCGTCGGCCCCTCCGAGAACAACGTAGCGACCTACCTTCAGGTGGGTCGCTACGTTTGTTCATGGGGCGACGGGAAGCGAACCCTGTGAAGGGCGCGAAGAGCGAGAGAAAGCATCGCTTTCGGACTCTTCGCGGCATGAGTCGAGCCGAAGGCGAGACGAGTGCTGCAGGTGCCGGGCGAAGCCCAGCACCTGCGTCAATTCCCGTCGGCCCCTCTGAATAGTGAGACGCTCCGCCGAAAGGCGAGGCGTTTTGCTGTTCACGTCGGCCCCATCGGCCCGGTGCAACCTGCCGGTACAGGTTGTCATCCTGCGCGACGGCGCAGGATCCTCGCCACGCAAATGCTCCCAAGTTGGCCCTAGTCGTCGCCTGCTCGCACAGAGCACCACCACAAGTGCCCATCTACGCTGAAATTGGCTGCGGTCGAGGAGTTTCGCGCCCTACAGCCGCACCACCATCTTGCCGGTGTTGGCGCCCGTGAGCAGGCCGCGAAAGCCCTCAATCATCTGGTCGAGACCGTCAATAAAGGTTTCGCGGTAGGTCAGCTCGCCCGCTTGCAGCCAGGCCGTTACCTGCTGTTCGAACTCCGCACGTCGCTGCTCGTGGTCAGACACGATGAAGCCACGCATGGTCAGCCGCTTGCCCACCGCCCGAAACATGTTTCCGGGAACCGTCTGGCTGCCCGTCGCGTTATAACTAGACACCGTGCCGCAAAGCGCCATACGGCCATGATCGTTGATCGTCTCAAGCGCCGCAGCCAGGTGGTCGCCACCGACATTGTCGAAGTACACGTCGAACCCTTCAGGAGCCGCCGCAGCAAGCTGACCCACCAGGTCACCATCGCGGTAGTTCAGCGCCGCATCAAAACCGAACTCCTCCTGAAGGAAGGCGACCTTCTCTGCAGAACCTGCCGAACCGATCACACGCGACGCCCCCGCGAGCTTTGCGAACTGGCCCACGAGACCGCCCACGGCGCCAGCAGCACCAGACACGAACACTGCGTCGCCAGGTTTGAACGCGGCAATATCGAACAACCCCACAAACGCAGTCATGCCGGGCATGCCAAGCACTCCGAGATGATACGAAGCGGGCACGCTCTCGTCATCAATCACCCGCACCCACTTCGACCGCAAGACCGCGTGTTCACGCCAGCCGAGCCCATGCGACACGACCGTGCCAACAGCGATATACTCGTCTGCAGATTCGATGACCGTGCCAATCGCGCCGCCATCGAGCGCCTTGCCCAGCTCAAAGGGTGGAATGTACGACTTCACATCATTCATGCGCGGCCGCATGTAAGGGTCGACCGACAGGTAGTCGTTGCGCACCAGCACCTGCCCCGGCTCGAGGTCAGGCAGTTGCCTCGTGACGACCGCAAAATCTTCGTCTTGCGGCAGTCCGTGGGGGCGTCGGGCCAGGTGAATTTCGCGAGTATCAATCGCCATGGAAGCTCCGTTCAAAGGTTCAAGTCTGGCTGAGAGTCATGTCTGAGAGTCATGTCTGAGACATCGTGACGGCGACATCGCCGTCAGCACCTACCCCCACGCCTCTCTGTTCTATCAACCTATCGAACTTCGCAGGTGCTGGATTCCGCGGTTTCTGCGACTCACGCACAGCATGACGGGTTAGCGCCAGCTCGGCGCGCAGCATGGCGGAGGCTGGATCTTGTTGATCTTACGAGTGATTTGGGCGGGGTTCAGCCGTTCGTGTTCTGCAGCTAGTTTCTGGTTTGTTCGCTCGTCGAGTACCCCGGCATCGAGGAGCCGCCGGCACGGGGGCGAGGAGCGTCATAAGCGCGGGTTTTCCTGCCAGATTAGGTTGTATTACCAGCCAGCCACTTTCGTGGTCTACTGGCAGTCAGCAGCGCTGCCAGCGAAGCGTGCTGGAAGCTCCCGTCAGAGACTGGCACCGTCACTCAGCAGAGTGGCCTGCCTGTATCCCCACAGTTCGGAAGCGGTTTTTCTTTTTAGCTGAGATTATTCATTCTCGCGAAGGTACTCGATGACGATGTTCGTAGCGTCAGGTCTGAGGCAGTCGAAGCGCAGTACATCTCGCGGGTCAGTAAGAGTGATCCGAATCTCCCGCTGCTGGCGACCTGCAACATGATCGTACTGGTGAGGAGAAGCCCACATACAAGCTCGGCACATGTCAGTATCTTTCAGCGTCCAGTTCTCGCAGTGCTCACACGCCCAGGACTTACTCCGATTGCAAGAGGGGCATAGAGGCATCAGTTCATCAAGTACGTGTGGAAAGGTCTCACCACCGATGTCGAATGGCACTCGATGGTCAACCTGCAGTGGTGGCAGGGCTCCGCAGACTTCACACTTGCCCGAAGCCTTCACTGCGTCACTAACTGCCTTCGAGAACTGTCGGCGGCTCTCCTTGGATGCGTCCACGCCAACAACGCTGTACTTTGCTCGCCGCTTCGTATTACCCGTTGACGGGTCAACATAGCTCTCAGTGATTGTGCGGATCTCGATGCCAGCATCTTTGAGGTCCTTGACAGCACGAGGAGGATGCTTATAACCAAGTTCTTCGAGGTCGGTTGTCGTGCAGGCACCACGTTCCAAGATGATCCGTGCTACCTCACGGGCTCGCTTCGAGGCACGACCTCTCTCCATCTGCTCTTCGACTTGAAGACGAAGCTCCGCTGCGCTGAGACCCATGCCTCCGAACTATAGCTCAAAGAGAGCCTCGGGACGGGTCGCCACTCGATCGATAACTGCGTTGGCTCCACCGAGCCGTTCGACCAGCGCGGGTGAGATATAGAGGGTCTCGTGGGCTTCTTGTTTGCGCCCCAGTAGAGTCCCCTGTGCACTCACTCCTGTGATGACATCGAAGCCTAAGAGGCCTAGTCTGGGGTCGAGCGGTCGACCGTAGGTAGCCGGGCCAACGAGAGCATCGTAGGAAACGATGAGGGACAAATCGCGGTCGATGGCACCCCTCAGGCCCTCCTCAAAGTCCTCTACAGCGAGCCCCGATACATACCGCTGGTCACGCGTTTCAGTTGTGCCCTGGTATGGAGGATCGAGGTAGACCACATCCGCAGAAGTGGCTTGATCCAGGCCTTCTCGCCAGTCACGGTGGAGAGCCGCGGCCGTGCGCATGAGGTCAGCCGTCTCCTGAATGCGTTGGCTCACCGTGGACGGCTTCGCCCCAGTGCGTCGCCCATCAGAACTCTGGTTCATCTGCCCTCCCTTGCCGTAGCGCAGGGCCGCCTTGACGATGCGGTTCAGCAGAAAGAGGAAATCGCTGGCGGATCGTTGTTCGGGCGTCGCGTTATTGAAACGCTCGCGAATCGAGTTGAAATAGCCGCGCGGGTCAGTTGCCTCGCCTTGTTCATTGAACTGGGCAGCCCAGATCTCTGCGTACTCCCGGTTCAGCTCCTGGGGGCGGTCAAGGATGCTCTCCCACAACCGGACAAGATCCATGTTGAGGTCGGAAATCACCGCGCCCTGGACGAGCTTGGCCTGGAGTGCACCGATGGAGACCGCCGCAGAACCGCAGAATGGTTCGATGAGCAGAGCAGCATCCTCTGGAATGAGTTTGTTGATGATCGGCACCTGCGCACGCTTGCTTCCCTGCATGGGGAAGGGCTGGGGCTGCGCCGAGGACGCGAAGCTCGATGCATAGATCGTCAGCAGCTCAAGATCGGCGAGGTTCGGCATGTGGCCATCGTATCGCGCCCCTACGACACGGTAAGGGAGGGCAGAGAACCGTTGACTGATGCGCGGCACAACGAGCCGGCGCGCAGCATGCCGGGTTGACCCGCAGAACGACAGGTTGACCCGCAGAACGACGAGAACAGCAAAATGACGAAAATGTCCCCCACCGATAGCCTTGAAACCATGCGCATTGCCACCTGGAACGTGAACTCAATTCGTACCCGTGCCCCTCGTGTGGTCGATTGGCTGGTGCGCGAAGATATCGATGTGCTCGCGATGCAAGAGATCAAGTGCAAGCCTGAGCAGTTTCCGACGCACCTCTTCGAGCAGGCAGGTTACCACCTCGAGATTCACGGCCTCACCCAGTGGAACGGCGTCGCGTTTGCGAGCCGCCACGAAATGACCGATGTGACGCGCGAGTTCGAAGGCATGCCCGGCTTCGGCAAGCCGATCAAAGGCCAAGAAGCAGTGCAGGGCGAAGGCCCCAACGGCCTGCCACTCGAGGCGCGCGCGCGCGGTGTCACGGTAGGTGACCTGCGGCTGTGGAGCCTCTACGTGCCAAACGGCCGCTCACTCGCCGACCCGCACTTCGAGTACAAGCTCGAGTGGCTCGAGGCCCTGAGACGCAACGCCGAGAGGTGGGTTGCTGATGATCCTCGTCTCGCACTCGCGCTCATGGGCGACTGGAACATCGCTCCCCTGCGGCACGACATGGGCGACCCCAACTTCGTTGAGGGCCAATCGACGCACGTCTCGCCCGACGAGCGCAGTCTGTTCGCGAGCTTCGCACCCACTGTGCAAGACGTGGTGCGCCCACTCGTGCCCGAGGGGTACACGTTCTGGGATTACAAGCAGTTGCGTTTTGCGCGCAACGAGGGCATGCGCATTGATTTCATACTAGGATCGCAGGCCTTTGCAGACACCGTCATCGAGGCCTCTATTCACCGTGACGAACGCAAGGGCGACGGCCCGAGCGACCATGTGCCGGTCGTGTGCGATATCGACCCGACGCTGCTCGGCGACACGTTTGAAGACGAGTACGATCGACCGATGATCTTCGGTTAGCCGTGTACGGGCCCGGTTGGCCCGGTAATCGGACCGCCGAGGGCAGCATCGCCTGAAGCGCGCGGTGATCTGGGAATCATGAGTGCCAGCACCACCGCAATACACGCCGCCCCGAGAGTCAACGCAAAGCACATCACGAATGCCTCTCGGGTCGGCCCGGCCGCCGTCGACATTGCGGCGAGCACCGCCCCCATCACCGCAGACGCAGTTGAGGTGCCGACCGACCGAAAGAGCGCGTTCAACGCGTTCGACTGGCCTGTCTCGCTGGCGGGCACCGAACGCATGATGATCATCGGCATAGCCGCAAACGTGAACGCGATGCCGGCGCCGATGAGCGCGTTGGCAACCACAATGTGCCACACCGCATCAGCGAACACGAGCAAAAAGACGTATGTCAGCGCGATGAATGCGGTGCCGATGAGCATGAGACGACGTGCGCCAAAGGTTCGCTCGAACCAGCCCGAGAAGGGCGAAAGCAGCAACATGATGAGACCCGACGGCGCGATACACAGCGCAGCCTCAAACATGGTGAGTCCAAACCCAACACCGCCTTCGCTTGGCATCTCGAGTATTTGGGGCAGCGTCACGTTTGCCGAGAACAACGAAAACCCGACGCCCAACCCCGCGAGGTTGGCGAACAGCACCGCGGGTCTTGCGGCAACACGCACATCGACCAGCGGGTTGCTGGTGCGCAATTGATACCAAACCCAAAGGCCGAGCGCGACTACCCCCGTCGCGAGTGAACCTATCGCTACCGGTGAGGTCCACCCCCCCGCCGCCCCGCGAGAGATGAAGCGCAGCACACCGACCAGTCCGAGGGTGAGGCCGAGGGCTCCGAGTACGTCAACGCGCCCGCCCGCCCGCAGGGTACTTTCGGGCACGCACAGCGAGATACTGGCGAAACACAGCACCCCGAGCGCCGCTGACATCCAAAACAGCATGTGCCAATCTGCGACACTGGCAATGTATGCCGCAAGAGGCATGCCGACAGCGCCGCCGACCCCCATGGTGGCGCTCATGAGGGCAACGGCCGTACCGAGCCGGTCAGCAGGCAGCACGTCACGCATGATTGCGATGCCGATGGGAATAACCCCGGTGGCCATTCCCTGCAGCCCCCGCCCGAGAATCACGCCGACGATTGAGGTCGACAGCGCGGCAACCACCGAGCCAAGAATCAACAGCACCAACAACCACAAAATGACATTTCGCTTGCCATACATGTCACCGAGCCGACCCGCGATCGGAGTGCACACCGAAGCCGTCAGCAGGGTGATAGTCACGACCCACGCGGTATCTTCTCGTGATGCGTTCAGCAGAACTGGCAGCTCGGTCTGCAACGGCACGATCAGCGTATACATGAACGCAGCGGTAAGCCCGGCGAACGCAAGCGAGCCCACAATTGCCCACCCCGGGGCACGCCAGGCGATCCCCCGCCGTGAACTCCCTCGCATACCCATCACTCGTGAGCCTATCGTGCGTTCGATCGGTAGGCGGGTCTACAGGTGAGTCCGAAGGTCAGATGGCGATTCAACCCTCGAGATCGATATAGGCGGTAGCGCCTGGCGTGATCACCGCGGCGCCGGCACTCAACTCTGCAGCAACCGCTTCGAGCTCGGTGAGTTGCTCGGCAGCGATCGCATAGTCGCGCTCGACTGCCTCGCCGTAACGCGCCTCACCAACCCCCCAGCCGCGCCGTCGCGCCTCGACTTCGATCTGTGCGGCGACGTCGTATGAGGCGAGGATCGACACCGCCAGCCGCCGAGCTCTGGTCACACGGTGCGCGCCCGCAACGGCCTCTGCCACCGCCGCGCGGTAGGCACGGGTCAGCCCACCGGCTCCCAGCAGCACTCCCCCGAAGTATCTGGTGACGACGGCAACAATGTCGCTGAGGCCAGCGCTGACGAGCGCGTCAAGCATCGGCGCCCCAGCAGTGCCGCTGGGCTCGCCGTCGTCGTTTGAGCGCTGCGTTCGTTGATCGGGGCCGAGTACGAAGGCGCTGCAGGTGTGTCGGGCCTTGGGGTGGGCGTCACGTGCCGCAGCAATCACGGCTCGGGCCGCGGCTTCGGTGTCGACCCGTTCGATGCGGGCAAGAAATCGCGAGCGAGAAATCTCGAGTTCGGCTGTCGCCGGCACAGCGATCGTTTGGTATTCCACACCTCTATTCTGCCTCGGCTCGCAGCCGCACCTGTGCCGCACGCACAGCCCAGCCGCTGCCCGGCCACCGCCCTCACCCTCGTTGGCACCAGTACCCGCTACCCCGCTCACGCCCCGCCCTCCCGCCTGCCGTCGGAGATCCCACTTCAATCGGACGAAGACGCGCAGAACCTCCGACCCTGGTGTGATCTCCGACCGGAGTGAGGGGTGGCGGTGCGGCGGGAGCGGGGTGGCAGGGCGGGTAAGCTCATTGCATGTCGGTGCGGGTAGATGCGTGGATCTGGGCGGTGCGGCTCGCGAAAACTCGCAGCCAGGCGCCGGCCGCCGTGAAGGCGGGCCACGTGCGCGTCAATGATGCCCCCACCAAGCCCGCGCAGGCCGTGAACATCGGTGACATTGTGCGCGTGCGCCTGCACGGCTTCGAGAAAATCTACCGGGTGGTCGACCTCGCCTCGCGCCGCGGCAGCGCGGCAGAAGCGGCGAAACTCTTCGAAGATTTGAGCCCGCCGCCACCGCCAAAAGTTGAGCGCGCCGCGGCGGTCGTGAGAGACCGTGGAGCCGGTCGACCTACGAAGCGAGACCGCCGCGAGATCGACCGGCTGCGCGGGCGAGAGTAGGCCAGCCCGCGCGCAACCGGGTGACCCGGCCACACGGTCTAGTCGACCGAGGTGAGCGCGTCTTTCAGCTTCACCTTGGCGCCGGTGCGCAGAATCGACGCCGCGTAGATGCGCGCACCGATCCACCACACCAGTGCAATCGCGGCGAAGAGCACGAGCAGGGCGGCAAGCGGCTCCCACCACTCGGCGATGCCGAGGTAGAGGCGCATCGGCATGCCCACAGGTGCCGAGAACGGAATGTAGCTCATGATCGCCAACACCGTCGGGTTGTCGTTGAAGAAGATCACTGCCACATAGGGAATCATGACCAGCCACATGACGGGGCTTGTCGCCGACGGCACGTCTTCTTGCCGCGACACGAGCGAGGCAAGTGCCGAGTAGAGCGCGGCGAGCAGCACGAAACCAAACGCGAAGAGAATTACGAACCAGATGAGTGCGGTGCCGAGCTCACCGATCAGCAGGTCTTGACCCGTCGCGAGCATGCCGACCGATGCGACCGCGACAATCGCGACCACTTGTCCGAGCGCGAGCAGGCTGTTGCCAATGATTTTGCCCGCGAGGATCGTGCGCGCTGACACCGTGGCAAGCAAAATCTCGACGATGCGAGTCTGTTTCTCTTCGACCACGCTTTGCGCGATCGTGGTGCCATAGGTGATGGCGCTGAACATGAAGACCACGCCAAACGCGACGGCGATGATGTAGGCCAAGAACGGGTTCTGTGTCGTGGGTGCGAGCAGCTCGACCGAAGGTGTCGCTGAGAGCGCCTGCACGAGCTCCATCGGCGGGCTGTCTGCCGCCAACACGGTGAGCGCGACGGCAGTATCGCCGCCTGGCACCACCGCAGCGTCAACCTGGCCGTCAAGCACCGCCTCTTCTGCCGCAGCGCGATCAGTGACCGTGACGGTCTCAAAGGCATCTGAGTCAAGACCTGCGGGAACCTCACCAACGACCGCAACCGTCGTTGCACCGCCAAAACCGCCGCTGTTCGACATGAAGCCGCCAAACAACACGCCACCGAGCACAAAGAGCAGCAGCACCAGGCTCGAGATGACGAACGCTTTGCTGCGCAGCTTCGACGTGATTTCACGCTCGGCAACTAGCCAGGCTGCCTGCACTGGTGCAAGCTGACCCGAACTGTTCATTGTCTGTGTGTGCTTGGTCATTTCACGACCTCCTTGAAGATTTGGGCGAGCGACGGGGTGACCTTGCCAAAACGAAGCACTCGGTCATCGGGTGAAGCGGGTGCGGCGACTGCGCGCGCGAGCACGGCCTGAGCGGCCTCATCGCTGTCAGCATCGAACCGAGCGAATCCGGCCTCGAGGCTCGTGACCTGCACTCCGGGCAGCTCGCGTACCCAGCCAGCATCGGCCGTGGGCCCGGTGAGCTCAATCTCAAACTCACGCCCCGAATGTGCAGCACGGAGGGCTTCGCGTGATCCTTGTGCAAGAATCTTGCCCCCACCGATCACCACGACATCGTCACACAGCCGCTCAACAATATCGAGCTGATGCGAAGAAAACAGCACGGGCACCCCCTGCGCCGCATAGTCGCGAAGCACGCCGAGCACAACCTCGACCGCCATCGGGTCAAGACCCGAGAACGGCTCATCGAGCACGAGCGCATCGGGACGGTGCACGAGGGCCGCAGCGATCTGTGCCCGCTGCTGGTTGCCGAGCGACAAACTCTCGAGCGTGTCGTTCGCGCGCTCACCAAGCCCCAGACGTTCAAGCAGGGTCGCCACCTCGCGCTTCGCGTCGGCACTTGAGAGACCGTGCAAGCGCCCCAGGTAGACAAGCTGCTCTGCGACACGCATCTTGGGGTACAGGCCGCGTTCTTCTGGCATGTAGCCAAAGCGGGCGCGATCGGCTGCAGTGACGGGCCGACCGTGCAGGCTCACCGTGCCGGCGTGCGCCGCGAGCACCCCCAAAATGATGCGCATGGTTGTTGTTTTGCCCGCGCCATTGCCGCCGACAAAGCCGGTCATGCGCCCCTCGGTCACTGCAAAGCTCACCCCGTCAAGCACCCGGCGGTCGCCGAAGCTGCGTGTGATCTGGTCGAGTTCGATCATGTCGTTCCCTACTCGTGTGTCGATATCTGCTGTGGCGGCGTGCGTTCTCACCCCACACCATCTACGTTATGGGCGCGCGCTGGCGCACGCCTCCCCCCGAAGTCGGGTCTTGCGGTCAGCGACTCCCCCCAGAGAATGAGGCGCACGCCGTGCACACTTACTAGCCTTGAGTCATGACCCAAGCAGACCTCACGCACTGGGTGCGACCGCGAGTTACCACGACGCAGCTGCGCCAAGACGCACTGCTCGCCCTCGCCCTCGCATTCGGAGCAACCACCACCTCGCTGCTATATGCACGAACTGGCATGTTCAATGACGAGGCACCCCTGTGGGCATGGGTGCTGGGAATTGCGCTCTGTTCACTGCCGCTCGCACTGCGCCGCCGCTACCCCGTGCCGGTCGCGGTCGTTGTCTCGATCGGCTTTTTCATTTGCGGCCAGTTCGGAGTGCCCGAAGCACTCATGGTGAACATCTGCCTCTTCATTGCGCTCTACACGGTCGGTGCGTGGGAGCCGCGCCGCCAGCTCGCCGTCGCCTCGCTCATCATCATCACGCTCAGCATGGTGATCTGGCTGGTGGTGTCGCTCATCATCTCGTCGTCTGACCCCGACTGGCTACCGGGAGTTTCGCGGGTGGGGCTCTTCAGCGCATTCGCCACCTTCGCTGCGCTACAGATCATCATGAACCTCCTGTACTTCGCGGGCGCCTACTACTTCGGCATGAACTCGTGGCGCGCAGCACACACGAAGGCGGTGCTTGAGGCGCAGGGCCGCGAACTCGAACTTGAGCGGCAAACCAGCGCCACACAAGCCGTGGCACTCGACCGCATTGCGATCGCCCGCGAACTGCACGACGTGGTCGCACACCACGTCTCGGTCATGGGCGTGCAAGCGGCGGCAGCCAGAATGTCACTCGAGAAAGACCCGACGGCCGCCCAGCGCGCCCTCGAGACCATCGAAGAGAGCGCCCACTCTGCGGTGACCGAGCTGCGCTCGCTCGTGCACACGCTGCGTAGCCCCGAAGCTGATGAGCCGTCGTCGACCGTCGGAGTCGCCCAGCTGCCCGCGTTGGTGACCGAGTCGCAGCGGGCCGGCACCCCTGCCACGCTTATCATCGCGGGTGCACCCCGCGCGCTGCCTCTGCTCGTCGACGTCGCGCTGTATCGCGGCGCCCAAGAAGCGCTCACCAACGTGCGCAAGCACGCCGGCAAAGGGTCGGCCGCCGAGGTGCGGCTGCGCTTCGGCGCCGATCAGGTCGAGCTCGAGGTCGTCGACAACGGGGTTCGGCAAACCCTGGGCCTTGGCACCGGTGACCGTTCAGCCGCGGCAGCCCGGCGGGACGACGCTGGTCGCGCCAATGGTGCTGGGCTGGGGTTGCGCGGCATGCGAGAACGGCTCGGAGCCGTCGGTGGCACGCTCGAGTCGGGCAGCCGCGACCCTGCAGCAAGCCCAGCAGGATTCATGGTGCGGGCCGCCGTGCCCCTCGCGACGTTCGCGCCTGCGCAGGCAGAGACGCAGGGGGTGCCCGCATGATCCGCGTGCTGATCGTTGACGACCAGGCGCTCGTGCGTTCGGGGTTTCGGGTGATTCTCGAATCGCAGCCAGACATCGAGGTCGTCGGCGAAGCCGAGAACGGAGCCGTTGCGGTGCAGCTCGCGGCCGAACTCAGGCCCACCGTGATCTGCATGGACGTCGAGATGCCGGTAATGAATGGGATTGAGGCGGCGAGGCAGATCCTCGCAACTGATCATGCACGAGGATCGCAACGCCCCGCACCCACCGCCGTTCTCGTGCTCACGACCTTTGGGCACGACCAGTACCTGTTTGACGCGATTGACGCCGGGGTCAGCGGGTTCTTGCTGAAGACCTCGCGTGCCGAGCAACTGATTGAGGCGGTGCGTGCGCTGGCTGCGGGCGAAGCACTGCTCGGGCCTGACGTCACTCGGGCCGTGATGCAGCGGGCCAGCCAGTTGAGCCAGTCGGGCGGCAACGGGCATGTCGCAGGCGCGGGCGGTGACGCGGCAGTGACTGGCGCGCAGCCGGCCAGCGGTGGTGTGAGTCAGGTGAGCCAAGGTGTCGAAGCCATGAATCAGGTCGGCCTCACCGAACGTGAACGCGAAGTGCTGTTGCTCGTTGCCGCCGGCAAGTCGAACGGTGAGATCGCGGTTGAACTGTTTCTCGGCGAGGCCACCGTGAAGACCCACGTCTCAAATCTGCTGCAGAAAGTCGGGGTG
>JAAZHL010000072.1 GCA_012510755.1 Leucobacter sp. | reverse complement strand
TCGGCAACGGTATTTTGGAACGGCCCCATGGGCGTCTTCGAAATGCCTGCGTTCGCACACGGCACCCGCACGGTTGCGCGTGCGCTCACCGAGACCTCAGGCTTCACGGTGGTCGGCGGGGGAGACTCCGCTGCCGCAGTGCGGGCACTTGGCTTCACCGATGACCAGTTTGGGCACATCTCAACCGGCGGTGGTGCAAGCCTCGAATACCTTGAAGGCAAGAGCCTGCCGGGACTCGAGGTGTTGTCATGAGCAAGAATCAATCAGCACCCAACACCAAAACGGCTCGCGTGCCGCTGATCGCTGGCAACTGGAAGATGAACCTCGATCATCTGCAGGCCATTGCGCTCGTGCAGAAGCTTGCCTGGTCGTTGAAAGACGTGAGGCACGACTTCGGCGCAGTCGAGGTCGCCGTGTTTGCGCCATTCACCGATCTTCGTTCGGTGCAGACGCTGCTTGCAGCAGACAAGCTCTCGATTCGTTTGGGCGCACAAGACGTGTCTCCGCATGAATCTGGCGCGTACACCGGTGATGTTGCCGCGCAATTTCTTCGCAAGCTCGATGTTAACTACGTCATTGTTGGGCATTCAGAGCGCCGGCACGGCCATGGTGAAAGCAGCGAGACGGTCGCGGCAAAGGCGAAAGCAGTCGCGACCCACGAGATGGTGCCACTGATCTGTGTCGGCGAAACCGCAGAAGATCTCGCCGAACACGGTGCCGCAGCTGTGGCGCTCGAACAACTTGAAGCTTCGCTGCACCTTGTTCCGCAGGGCGCTGAAGTGGTGCTCGCATATGAGCCCGTGTGGGCGATCGGTAGTGGTGAAGCTGCCACGACTGAACAAGCCGAGCAAGTTTGTGCTGCGCTTCGCACCCGCCTGTCTGAACTGCGTGGCGAGGCCGAGGCCGCTCGCACCCGCATTCTCTATGGCGGGTCAGTGACGAGCCAAAATGTTGCGGCGTTCTTGCGTCAACCAAACATTGATGGCGCCCTCGTGGGTGGAGCGAGCCTTGATTCACAGGAATTCTCGCGCATTGCACAGTTCAAAAAACACGTGACCGGCGCGTAGGTGAGACTGAAGCCGGGGCAACCGGTTATACTTGATGTTGGTCTATTTATGTCGAAAGGGCTGCTCTCGTGCTTCTCATCTTGAAGATCGCTCTGATCGTGGTGCTTGTGCTCACGAGTCTGCTGCTCACCCTCTTCATTCTGCTGCATAAAGGTCGTGGCGGCGGGCTGTCAGATATGTTTGGCGGGGGAGTGACTTCGAGCCTCGGGTCATCTGGCGTCGCTGAGCGCAACCTGAACCGCATCACTATCGTGGTGTCGATCGTCTGGTTTGCCGCGATTGTCGGTCTCGGCCTGCTCGCGCGTTTTTCTGCGGTCTAGGGTCAGCCGCGAGGCTTCATTTTATTCATCAGAGGGCCACAGGCCCGAAGAAAGGTACGTGCGTGTCTAGCAGTAATGCAATTCGCGGTGCCCGCGTGGGCTCAGGCCCCATGGGCGAAAAAGATCATGGAGTGCGGGCAGAGCGACTTGCTGTCTCGTATTGGGATGTCAACGGCAACGAGACCGTTCGTTACTTTGCGGCAGACGTCGACCCCGAAGAGATTCCAGAACAGATCGATTCTCCGCACACCGGGTTGCCTGCTGGTCGCGATAAAGCGAACCCACCAGAGCTGGTCAAGAACGAGCCATACAAGACGCACCTCGCCTACGTGAAAGAGCGTCGTACCCCAGAAAAGGCTGAAGAATTGCTTGCGCAAGCGTTGCAGAAGCTGCGTGAGCGTCGCGGAAGTGCCGAGGTCAGCTCGTAATCTGTACCCACCGTGGGCCCTCTCGATGCCGCATCAGCGTGCCATCGAGGGGGCTTTTGCGGCTCTTCGTAATTGAGGGTGTAGTCGTGTCTCACGGAGTGGTGTCACGGAAATAGATCGAGGTCTCTCGATGATGGAAGTTCTCACGCTGCCCATCCGAAAGACCTCGACATGCACAACGCTACCT
>JAAZHL010000071.1 GCA_012510755.1 Leucobacter sp. | reverse complement strand
GAGACGCACTCGCGCTGCTTCGCAGAGCTAGAGCAGTTGCTTGCCGCCGCGCTCCTTCAAGCGGTTGACGAGGTTCCTGACGTCTTGTGCATGTCGTTTCGAGGTGACGATCAGCACATCGGCGGTGTCGACCACGACCACGTCTTCCATGCCCACGAGCGCGACGAGTCGGTCGCTTTCGCTGACGACAATGCCGCTCGAATGGTCTGAGAGCACCTGCGCGCCATCACCGAGCACGGCGAGGTCGCCCTTGCGTCCGCGCAGCAACAGGTTGGCGACGCTTGCGAAATCGCCCACGTCGTCCCACTCGAAGTGCGCAGCAACGCACACCATACGGCCGGCCTCAGCGGCGGGTTCGGCCACGGTGTAGTCGATGGCGACTTTTGGCAGCGAAGGCCAGAGGCGCTCACGCACTTCAGCGGCCTGTGGTGTTTCCCATGCGGCGGCGATCTCACGCAGGGAGGCAACCATCTTGGGTTCAGCGAGGGCCATTTGGTCGAGCAGCACACTCGCTTTGGCAATAAACATGCCGGCGTTCCACAGATACCCGCCAGTTTGCAGATATGCGGTTGCCGTCTCTTCGTTTGGCTTCTCAACGAACTCGGTCACGTCGTAGACATCGAAAGGGGCAATGTCGGGGCGCGCGGCGCCACAGGCAATATAGCCGAAACCCGTGGCAGCGAAACTTGGGTGGATGCCGATGGTGGCAATGTACCCCTGCTCGGCGGCCTGCACGGCAGTGCGAACGGCTCGTTGAAAGAGCACTTTGCCTCGAATGACATGATCTGCGGCAAACGAACCCAGAATTGCCTCGGGGTCACGCAGTTCGAGCAGCGCCGCTGCTAGCCCGATGGCGGCAGAGGAATCCTTGGGTTCGGTTTCAGTCACGAGATTCTCAGTGAGCAACTCGGGAAGTTGCTTGACGACCCAGTCTCGGTGTGCGGTGCCCGTCACCACCATCAGGCGTTCAGCAGGCACAAGCGGCGTAAGTCTGTCCCAGGTGGTGCGCAAGAGCGAAGTTCCGCTGCCGGTGAGGTCAAGCAAGAACTTTGGTGCGTTGGCCCGTGAGAGCGGCCACAGGCGGGAGCCCGCGCCGCCAGCCGGAATAACGCAGGTGAAGCGACTCATCGCCGACGACTCATTCATGCTCACTAGCCTAATCTGCCTGCGGCGCCGCGCTGCCCGACAGCCGATGAAGGTTAGGTAAGCCTTGGCAAGGTACAGGAAGAAAGAGTGCCATAATGGACTCGCAGCAGGTTCTCAGCTATGCCATATTTGGCGCGCTGTGAATCTTGCTTCGGAGGCCGTGAATCGGTGCAACCGACCAAGGAGGAAGCTTGTGACAGCTACGCCCGCTCAGGCAACACCTGAGGTGTCGAAAAAGAAGACCCGCCCAGGGGGCACGCTCTATCGTGGCGGTGAGGGCATGTGGTCGTGGGTGCTGCACCGCATTACCGGTGTCGCGATCTTCTTCTTCTTGCTCGTGCACGTGCTCGACACGGCACTCATTCGAGTAAGCCCCGAGGCATACAACGCGGTTATGGGCACCTACAAGAACCCGATCATGGGCCTGGGTGAGACTGCGCTCGTCGCCGCGATCGCGTTCCACGCGCTCAACGGCCTGCGCATCATCCTCGTAGATTATTGGAGCAAGGGTACGAAGTACCAGCGCACGATGTTTTGGATTGTCATCGTGCTCTGGGTTGTCGTGATGGCCGGCTTCACCCCGCGTCACCTGATGAACGTCTTCGGGCACTAAGGAGCGACAGAGATGGCTATGACAATCGAAACTCCTCGTTCGCAGACAGCCGCGAAAAAGCGCACCAACTGGGAAAAATGGGGCTGGATTTACATGCGCGTGTCGGGCGTTCTGCTCGTCGTGCTGATCTTCGGGCACCTGTTCTCGAACCTGATGGTTGGTGACGGTATCTCGGCTATCGACTTTGGTTTTGTTGGCGGCAAGCTTGCGAATCCCTTCTGGAAGGTATGGGATCTGCTGTTACTCTGGCTCGCACTGATTCATGGTGCGAACGGCATGCGCACGATCGTCAATGATTACGTCGGCCGCCCGGGTCTCGCCAAGGGGCTCAAGGTTGCGCTGTTTCTTTCGGCCGCGCTGCTCATTCTGCTCGGCACCCTCGTCGTGCTCACCTTCGAGCCGTGCCCTGCAGGTGCTCCTGCTGACCTCGTCGCGTCGTTCTGCTCGACTCTCTAGAATTTCAAACCGCTGAAGGAGTAGCTAGCTCGTGACTACCAACACCCATGAGGGCGAGCAGGTGACCGTCAAAGACGGCGTCACCTACCACCAGTTCGACGTTGTCATTGTCGGCGCCGGCGGCGCAGGAATGCGTGCCGCCATTGAGGCGGGCCCGAAGGCCAAGACCGCTGTCATCACCAAGCTGTACCCGACGCGTTCGCACACAGGCGCGGCGCAAGGCGGCATGGCAGCGGCCCTCGCCAACGTTGAAGAAGACAACTGGGAATGGCACACCTTCGACACGGTCAAGGGCGGCGACTACCTTGTCGACCAAGATGCTGCCGAGATCCTCGCTAAAGAAGCTATTGACGCAGTCATCGACCTTGAGAACATGGGTCTGCCCTTCAACCGCACACCAGAGGGCAAGATTGACCAGCGTCGTTTCGGTGGGCACACCCGCGACCACGGGAAGGCGCCAGTGCGTCGTGCCTGCTACGCAGCCGACCGCACGGGCCACATGATCTTGCAGACACTGTTTCAGAACTGTGTGAAGCTTGGCGTCAACTTCTTTAACGAGTACTACGTGCTCGACTTGGTGATGAGCGGCGAGGGCAAAGATCGTAAGCCCGCCGGCGTCGTTGCCTACGAGCTGGCAACCGGTGCACTGCACGTCTTTCAGGCGAAGTCGATTGTGTTTGCTACGGGCGGTTTCGGCAAGGTCTTCAAAACCACCTCGAATGCCCACACGCTGACCGGTGATGGCATGGGCATCATCTGGCGCAAGGGTCTGCCGCTTGAAGACATGGAGTTCTACCAGTTCCACCCGACGGGCCTCGCGGGTCTCGGGATTCTGCTGACCGAGGGTGCCCGTGGTGAGGGCGCAATCTTGCGTAACGCCAGTGGTGAGCGCTTCATGGAGCGCTATGCCCCCACCATTAAAGACCTCGCACCCCGTGCCATCGTCGCACGCTGCATGGTGCAAGAGGTGCTCGACGGCCGCGGCGCTGGCCCTCACAAAGATTACGTGTACCTCGACTGCACCCACCTCGGTGCTGAGGTGCTTGAGACGAAGCTGCCAGACATCACGGAGTTCGCTCGCACCTACCTCGGCGTAGACCCGGTTGTTGAGCCGGTTCCGGTCTTCCCGACCGCGCACTATGCGATGGGCGGAATTCCGACCAACAACGACGCAGAAGTGTTGATGGACAACGACACGGTCGTGCCAGGCCTCTACGCAGCCGGTGAGTGCGCGTGCGTGTCGGTGCACGGCTCGAACCGCTTGGGCACCAACTCGCTGCTCGACATCAACGTGTTCGGCAAGCGCAGCGGCAACAACGCGGCAGATTATGCGAATACGGCAGAGTTTGTTGATCTGCCCGAAGACCCCGCGAAAGAGATTCGCGAGCTCGTGCAGTCGCTTCGCGAGGGCACCGGTACTGAGCGCATTTCTGATATTCGTCGAGAGCTGCAAGAAGCGATGGATCGCGGTGCCCAGGTATTCCGTACCCACGACTCGCTGACCGAAGTGCTCGGGGTGATTCATGACCTGCGCAACCGGTACAAGAACATCGGCATTCAAGATCGCGGTCAACGCTACAACACTGATTTGCTTGAGGCGATCGAGCTGGGCTTCTTGCTCGACCTTGCCGAGGTGCTGGTCTATGCAGCGCGCAACCGTAAAGAGAGTCGTGGCGGCCACATGCGTGATGACTTCCCCGATCGCGATGACGAAAACTACATGCAGCACACGATGGCCTACCTCACTGGTGACCCGCACTCTGCTGACCCCGAAGACCACATCAAGCTCGACTGGAAGCCCGTGGTGTTCACCAAGAACGAAAAGGGCGAGTTGAACTACCCGCCCATGGAGAGGAAGTACTAGACATGAGCGCTACTGCTACCGCTGAGAGCCCCTCAACGAGCCCGGGCACCCCTGCTGAAGAAGCGGGCCTCAAACCGTTCAACGTGACCCTGCTGCTTCGCCGCTATGACCCCGAGTCGGGTCGCGAAGCGTACTGGGAAGACTTCGATGTCGACATGTACCCCACTGACCGGATTCTTGACGCGCTGCACAAGATTAAGTGGGATCAAGACGGCACACTGAGCTTTCGCCGTTCATGCGCACACGGCATTTGTGGCAGCGACGCTATGCGCATCAACGGACGCAACCGCCTCGCCTGCAAGACGCTCATCAAAGATCTCGACATCACGAAGCCGATCTACGTTGAAGCGATTAAGGGCCTGCCGCTCGAGAAAGACCTCATCGTCGACATGGAGCCCTTCTTCGCTGCATACCGCGCAGTGAACCCGTTCCTTGTTGCTGGTTCAACTCCTGAGCCGGGCAAAGAGCGGTTGCAGACGATCGAAGATCGTGAACGCTTTGACGACACCACCAAGTGCATTCTGTGTGCGGCCTGCACCACCTCGTGCCCAGTCTTCTGGACCGACGGCCAGTACTTCGGCCCGGCGGCGATCGTGAACGCACACCGCTTCATCTTCGACAGCCGTGACGAGGGCGCCGACGTGCGTCTCGACATCCTCAACGACAAAGAGGGCGTGTGGCGTTGCCGCACGACCTTTAACTGCACCGTTGCGTGCCCGCGCGGCATTCAGGTCACCAAAGCAATTGCAGAGGTGAAGGCAGCCATTCGCTCGGGCAAGACGAGCTAATT
>JAAZHL010000070.1 GCA_012510755.1 Leucobacter sp. | reverse complement strand
TTGGGGGCGTCAACTGCGACCGGCGAGGCGCCGATACCACCCGCGAACACGATGCCACCAGACGCGGGGCGCACGACCGTTTGTATCCAGTCGTTCACGGTGTCGACGGCAGGAACCTTGTCGGCCACAATCTCGATGATGAACAGCACCCCGAGAATCACCATGACCCACTCTTTCTCGAGCCAGACCCACCCTGTGGGCAGCTGGATCCACTCGAACCGGCCCGCCAGACCCATGGCGAGCAGTGGAATGTAGGCGTTGAGGCCCGCCGCGGCAGCGAGCCCGGTGCCGGTAAGCAGCTCAAGCATGGTGTCATCATACGCTCGTGGGGTGAATGTCTGAGGGGCGCGGTAAAGTTCGGAATGATTCAGACGAGCTTCCAGAGAGGGCCCCTATATGTTTGTGCAGCACCTCCGAGACGGGCGCATCCGTATGATGACGAGTGCGAGCGACTTGACCGCAGCAAGTACATGCGAGTTCGCGTTCTTACGTCAGGTCGATGCTCGCCTCGGTCGAGACATCAATGTGCCGCAAGATGACGACTCGATGTTGCAGCGAGCCGCCCGTCTGGGCGATGCTCACGAAGCACGTGTGCTCGAACAGTACCTTGCCGATTTCGGGCAGGCGGCAGCCGATCACCCACGCGGGGTCGTCACGATTGAGCGGGCACACTCGCGAGATGAATCTGCGCTCGCCGCAGCAGAGCAACTCACTGTCGCCGCTCTCGAACAAGGCGCCGAAGTCGTCTTCCAGGCGACCTTCTTCGACCCCGTGCAACGTGCCGCACATGGTGACGAACCTGAGATTGGCTTCATCGGGTATGCAGACTTTTTGCGCCGCACGTCAACGGGCGCCTATGAGGTGCAAGACACCAAACTGGCTCGGCGGGCAAAAGTGACCGCGCTCATGCAGCTAGCGGCATATGCTGAGCAGCTTGAACGACTCGCCTTGCCGGTAGCTGACGAAGTGGCGCTGATTCTTGGAACTGGGGCCCACAGTAGGCACCTGTTGGCTGACATTGCCCCGGTATTCCGTGCACGGCGTGCGCGATTGCGCGATCTCTTGCTCGCGCGGGCAAGCGCGGTGGGTGCCGACGGAATGCGCGAAGCTGCCGCACCTCTCGCGTGGGGCAGCGACGGAGTGACTGCGTGTGGTCGCTGCGTGGTGTGTGAACCTGAGGTGCTACGCACTCGAGACCCGATGCTCATCGCGGGTCTTCGCGTTTCGCAGCGAGACCGGCTCATTAGCGCTGGACTCGACACGATCGATGCGATCGCGACTTCGCTTTCCAAGGTGGCGGCAGGCAACCTCAGTGTGCCGGGCATCTCGGGGCAGGCGCTCGAGCGCATCGCGATGCAGGCGGCGGTGCAAGTGAGCGCGCAAGAAGGTGCGCCACCGCCATACAGAGTTGCCCACCCTGAAGCACTTGGGGCGATCCCTGCGCCACACCCAGGTGACCTCTTCTTCGACTTCGAAGGTGACCCGCTGTACCGCGAACCGGGTAATGGCGAGACCGCACGGTGGGGGCTTGACTACCTCTTCGGCATGGTCGACGCACACGAACAATTCACCGCATTCTGGGCACACGATCTTGATGCCGAACGCGCCGCGCTTGAACAGTTTCTCGATTTTGTTGCCGAACGTCGACGGTTGTACCCCGGTATGCGTGTCTACCATTTTGCGCCATACGAACGCACGCACCTGCTGTCGATCGCAGTGCGGCATGGCGTGCGAGAAGCTGAGGTCGACCAACTGCTGCGAGAACATGTGCTTGTCGACCTCTATCCGATAGTTCGTGCGGCGTTACGCGTTGGCACGCGGTCGTACTCGATCAAGAAGCTCGAGCCACTGTATATGGGTGATGAACTGCGTGACACCGACGGGGTGACAAGTGGTGCGCAATCAGTCACCGAGTATGCCGAAGCGACTGCGCAGCTCGCATCTGACGATGCTGAGATTCGCGCGCAAGGTCAGCTTCGGCTTGACGCGATCGCCGACTACAACCGTTACGACTGCGTGTCGACGCTGCGGCTGCGCGACTGGTTGCTGGGGATCGCTGCCGCGCACTCAGTGCAACCGTACCCGCAACCAACTGCCGCAGAAGATGCGCAGCCCGAGATCGAACTCAGCGAGGTCGCGGTCGCGCTGGCGCGACATGCGAGTCTTGCAAGTGATCCGAGAGATCGCAAGGCTGCCGCGCTTGCCGGCAGCGCAATTGACTACTATCAACGTGAACAAAAATCATTCTGGTGGGCACACTATGCGCGACTCATCGACCCGATCGACGACTGGGCAGACACACTCGACGTCATGATTGTCGACCGCGAAGCTTCTGAGCTCGAACATGACTGGCAAGCCCCGCAGGGTCGAGCCCGACTGCATCGGCGTCGGGTTCGATTGCGCGGTGAGATTGCTGCGGGCAGCAGCTTTAAGGCCGATCGTGAGGTCTACGCCGTCTACGACTACCCGGCACCGTTCGAGCAATCAGATGTACAGCCAGGTGCGCGGGGCAGCAAACTCGTACAGATCATTGCGCTGCATCACGATGGCGTCACCATCGAAGAGACACGTCCGAACGACCTGCAAGCATGGCAGGTGCTGCCTGTTGCCTTGACTCCCGGGCCGCCGCCTCGAGCGGGTTCGCAGAAAGGTGCGATCGAAGAGTGGGGGCGGGCCCTTGCCACAGCTCTCGACGCTGGAACAGAGTTTCACGACCCGGTGTTCGACCTCATGCGCAGGCTGCCGCCAAGATGTATCGATGAAGTTTCAGAGGCGGCGCGAGAAGAAGCCGCAGTGTCACCCGAGGGGCAAGCGTTGCTCGCGCCTGCCGAGGGGCACACCCTGCTCGCCTCGGCCGAGCAGCAAACCCTGCTTGCGCCGACCGACCAACAAACCATGCTCGTGTCGCCGACTTCAGCTGCGGCGCTCGCCGCTGGTGGAGCCGAAGACGCACGTCAGATCGGCGCGGTGATTGCGAGTCTTCGTCGACTTGATCGCTCGGCGCTTGCTGTGCAGGGTCCGCCAGGAACTGGGAAGACCTATCTTGCCGCACGGGTTATTCGTACGCTGGTTGAGCGTGACGGGTGGCGCATCGGGGTGGTCGCGCAATCGCACAAAGTGGTTGAAAACGTGCTTGAGGGGGTCGTTGCTGCGGGTCTGCACCCAGATCAGGTCGGCAAGGTGCCGCAGGGTGGCAAACTTGACGCGCATAGTGCACTGCCAGGTTTCACGGTGCTCGGGGCACGCGGACACGAGCGATTCTTGCGTGAGCACCGTGAGGCTGGTCGCGGCGCGGTGATCGGCGGTACCGCCTGGGACTTTTCGAACGAAGCTCGCGTGCCGCGGGCAAGTCTCGACCTGCTCGTCATTGATGAGGCTGGCCAGTTTTCGCTGGCGCCGACGATCGCATCTGCGGTGGCTGCAAAGCGCCTGCTCTTGCTTGGCGACCCGCAACAGTTGCCGCAGGTCTCGCAAGGTTCGCACCCCGAACCGGTCGATACTTCGGCACTTGGTTGGCTGCTCGGTGAACACAGCACGATGCCTGATCAACTCGGCTATTTTCTTGCTGAGACTCGACGCATGCGGCCTGAACTTGCCGAAGTGGTGTCTGAGCTCTCCTATGAGGGGCGGCTGCATGCTCACCCTGCCGCGTCATTGCGCGAGGTCACTGGTGCGGGCCCGGCAGGGTTCACTTGGCACCCGGTGTCGCATGCGGGCAACTCGACGAGTTCGATTGAAGAAGCAGCAGAAGTGGTGCGCATCGTACAAGCTGCCCTCGCCGGGCAACTGAGAGATGAGTCGAACCCATCACGCCAGCTCACGCAGCGCGACTTCATCGTGGTTGCTGCCTATAACGCGCAGGTTGAATGTCTCGAACTTGCGCTCGAGGCCGCCGGGCTGGCAGATATTCCAGTCGGCACGGTCGACCGGTTTCAAGGGCAAGAAGCCGTGATCGCCATCGTGAGTCTCGCAGCCTCGAGCGCCGATGATGTGCCTCGGGGCCTCGATTTTCTGCTCATGCGCAATCGTCTGAATGTTGCCATCAGTCGGGCGCAGTGGGCGGCCCACCTCGTCTCATCAGATCGCCTTGGCAGCATCCTGCCAACAACTGCTGAAGGAGTCGCGGCGCTCAGCGGGTATCTGCGCCTCACCGAGCGCGCGATGCGCCAGACGACACAGTCGGCTAACGTGTAGTCATGAGACCCGGTGGCCCCCTTTTGATGCCTGGTGAACAACCGGGTCAACGATCTCGCGCACGCGTTGATTTCTTGACCCCATCACAGCGATCTGAGATCCCTGCGTTCGAAGTGATGCGAATTACCGACGAGATTGCACGTCGGCGTGCTGCTGGCCACGACGTCGTTTCGCTCTGCGCAGGCGAGCCCAGCGCCCGGCCCGCTCCTGGCACGCTCAAACCCGCAGGCTATACCGGGCCCCTCGGGACCATGCCGCTGCGAGACGCCATCGCAGGTCATTACCGCAACTGGTATGACGTCGACGTGAACTCTGCAAATGTCGCCGTCACCACGGGCTCATCGGGCGCATTTCAGCTCGTATTTCTCGCTGCCTTCGACCCGGGCGACCGGGTCGCGCTCGCAAGCCCGGGCTACCCCGCCTATCGAAATATTCTTACCGCCCTGGGCATACACGTCATCGAGATGCAGGCGACCGCAGCTACCCGATATCAGCCCACGCCCGAGCTTCTTGACCAGGCGGTTGCCCAGCACGGGCCGTTGGCCGGTCTCATCATTGCCTCGCCGGCGAACCCGACCGGCACGATGCTGGGCCGACAAGAATTGGGCGCGCTCGTTGACTGGTGTCGGACTCAAGGCACACGTCTCATTAGCGATGAGATCTATCACGGCATCACGTTTGCTGACCCGGGCAGCGAAGACCCTCGCGGTGTGACGGCTGCTGAGCTTGAATCCGAATCTGTGGTCATCAACTCATTTTCAAAGTACTGGGGCATGACAGGGTGGCGATTGGGTTGGGCCATCGTGCCAGACTCACTGGTCAGGCCACTCGAGGCGCTCGCCTCGAACTTTGCGCTCTCGCCGCCTGCACCAGCGCAAGAGCTGGCACTCACTGCGTTCACCGATGAGACCTACGCCGAGCGAGATGCCGTCGTCGAAGGCTTCGCCAAGGCTCGCGCACTCATTCTTGACGCTGCGCCAGACCTGCACTGGGGCACCGCTGCGCCCGCAGACGGAGCATTTTATTACTACAGCGAGCTGGGTCCACAACTTGAGCGTTTTGGCAGCGCCACCGCCTACGCCAGGCAATTACTCGAGCACGCCGACGTCGCGATTGTTCCCGGGGTAGATTTTGACACGGTCGCCGGCGACCGTGCCGTACGACTTAGCTATGCCGCCGGCGAGGCCGCCGTGGCTGAAGCGCTCGAACGCATTCTGCGCTTTCAGCAGCAATAGCAATAGCAGTAGCAGTAGCAGTAGCAATAGCAGTAGCAATAGCAATAGCGTGCGCTAGTTTTCTGCCACGCCGCTCGGCCGGGGTGTGTCGCTCGGCCGGGGTGTGTC
>JAAZHL010000069.1 GCA_012510755.1 Leucobacter sp. | reverse complement strand
TCCTAAAAACAGCCAGAAATGGCTGTTTTTGAGAGACGTCAGCGGCGCAGCCGACTCTCACGGATGAGCATGTTGAGCACGATGGGGCTGCCCTCGAAGTGGTAGGTCTCACGCAGGCGCCGCTGAATAAAACGACGATACCCCGGGTCAAGAAACCCGGTCGTGAACAGCACAAATGTGGGCGGCCGGTTCTGCACCTGCGTACCAAACAGAATTCTCGGCTGCTTGCCACCCCGCAACGGGTGCGGGTGCTCTTGCACCAGCTCGGCCACAAACGCATTGAACTTCGCAGTCGGAATACGTGTGTCCCACGACTCAAGCGCCGTCTCTAGCGCCGGCACGAGCTTTTCAATATGGCGGCCGGTGCGGGCAGACAGGTTGACGCGTGGCGCCCACGAGACGTGAGCAAGCTCCTGCTCGATCTCACGCTCAAGGTAGCGCCTGCGCTCATCGTCAAGCAGGTCCCACTTGTTGAAGCCCAGAACGAGCGCGCGGCCAGATTCGAGCACGAGATCAACGATGCGCAGATCCTGGTCGCTAATTGGCTGCGTGACGTCAAACAGCACCACCGCAACCTCAGCCTTCTCAAGTGCTGCGGCGGTACGCAGTGACGCATAAAAGTCTGCGCCCTGCTGCAGATGCACGCGGCGCCGAATGCCGGCGGTGTCGACAAAGGTCCACACACGACCCGAGATCTCGACCTGTTCGTCGACCGGGTCACGAGTGGTGCCAGCCAAATCGTTCACGACAACGCGCTCTTCGCCCGCAGCCTTGTTCAACAGGCTCGACTTGCCCACGTTCGGGCGGCCGAGAATCGCGACGCGGCGCGGCCCCACCGCCACGGGCTTCGCCACAGCAGATTGCTCGGGCAACTTCTCGAGCACGGCGTCAAGCAGGTCGGCAACGCCACGTCCGTGCAGAGCCGACACCGACCACGGCGCGCCAAGACCCAGCGACCACAGCGCAGCGGTCTCAGGTTCTTGCACGGCGTCGTCCACCTTGTTTGCAACGAGAAACACGGGCTTACCTGCCCGGCGCAACAACTGCACCACTCGCTCGTCCGTCGCGGTCGCACCGACTCGCGAATCGACGACGAAGAGCACGACATCACACAGCTCAATCGCGATCTCTGCCTGATTTGCCACCGAGGCATCGATGCCCTTCGCATCGGCCTCCCATCCGCCGGTGTCGACCAGGGTGAAACGACGCCCCACCCACTCCGCCGAATAGCTCACACGGTCACGTGTCACACCCGGCACGTCTTCAACCACTGCTTCGCGACGGCCGAGAATACGGTTGACGAGCGCAGACTTGCCCACGTTCGGGCGGCCCACAATGGCGACCACCGGCAATGACTCTGCTTCGGGCTGCACGAAGCCAAGAAACTCGCCGTCTTCGCCCAGCAATTGCAGGTCGTCGTCTTCGAGTTCGAACCCTTCAAGGCTCGAACGCATAGCTCGTGTGCGCTCTTCATCGGTAACGCCGTCGTCGAGCAGCTCGCTCGAGATAACGTCGCTGCTCGGCACCGCAGCGGGATCAAACTCGACCCCGTCGGTGCCGCTCATCGGCTGCTGGTCTGTTTCGCGCTCGTTCATAGCGCCTCCTCCCGCGCAGCCTTCTGCGCAGCTGTGACCACATCGATCACAGCCTGCACCGACTGCTCAAAGTTCATGTCTGTCGTATCAATCAGCGTCACGCCCGGCGCTGGGTTGAAAAAGTCAACGACCTGGGCATCTTTCGCGTCGCGAGCGCGCAGGTCGGCGAGCACCTGCTCAGCGCTGAGGCCGGGCAGTTCACCCGCGCGCCGGGCGGCACGCGTCTCGGCCGAAGCCGTGAGCAGCACGCGCACGGGCGCATCTGGCGCCACCACCGTCGTAATGTCTCGCCCCTCGATCACGACACCGGCGAGGCCCGAGTGCTCGACAAGCCCGAGAAACATTGCGTTCAATCGTGTACGCACTTCGGGGTGCCGAGAGTCTCTGCTCACCTGAGCGCTGATCTCTGGGGCGCGAATGGCTTCGGTCACGTCGAACGTGTCGTTGAGCTCCCGCTGCGACGCACTAGCCCGCAGTGGCGCGGCGTCTTCTTGCCCGTCAGCAGGACGGGCCGTCGACTGCGGCACCTGCACTGTCACACGCTGTGCCCCCTGCAGGGTGATGTCAAAGCGCCACGCGTCGACGAGTTTGAGCATGCTCGCAGAGTCATCAAGGTCTGCGCCAGCGTGCAGGGCGGTCCACGCAAGTGCACGGTAGGCGGCGCCGGTGTCGAGAATGCCAAACCCGAGTCGGGTTGCTGCTTCGCGAGAAACGCTCGATTTGCCGCTGCCTGCGGGGCCATCGATGGCGACCAGGATCGGCGACGTCGCCGGCGAGGTCACCAGAGGGGCCGCGCTCGTCACAGTGTCGTCCATCCGCGCTCTTTCAAGTCTGTAACCGCGCGTTCTGCAACTTCTGCAAGTACTGCGATCTCGGCAAAACCGATCTGTGCGCCTGGCGAGTGCTCGAGGCGCAAGTCTTCCATGTTAATACCAAGGTCTCCAAGTTCGGTGAGCAGTGCCGCAAGCTGACCCGGCCGATCGTCGATCAGCACGGTGAGCGTCGCAAATCGTTCGCTTGAGCCGTGCTTGCCTGGAATACGCGCCGCTCCCCTATTACCGGCCGCGAGCAGGTCGGCAATCGCACGACGCGACCCGGGCTGATCAGGCTGTTGCAACGCCGCAATCAGTTCACCAAGGTCACCCTGCAACGCGGTCAACCCCTCAATGACGGGCTCGCGGTTTGCACTAAAAATCTGCACCCATAGTTCGGGATCGCTGGCAGCGATGCGTGTCGTGTCGCGCAAACCCTGCCCAGCGAGACTGATGTGTTGTTCGCTGCCGTCAAGCAAGCGCGCTGCCAAGAGCGAAGCGACAGCCTGCGGCAGATGCGACACGAGCGCCACAGCAGCGTCGTGTTGTTGGGGCGACATCTCAATCGGAATCGCCGCAAGATCAAGCGCGACCGCTTCAACGAGCGACAGGGCTGCGGCTGGGGTGTCAGCGTCTCGGCAGATCACCCACGGCCGCGCAGCAAACAGATCTGCCCGCGCCATGATCGCGCCGCCACGCTCGCGGCCGGCCATCGGGTGGGACCCGACATAGTTGGTGAGGTTCACCCCGCGTCTCGTCAACTCTTCGAACGGCGCAAGCTTCACACTGGCGACGTCAGTTACCACCGCGTGCGGGTAGGTCGTGAGCGCGCGCTCAATGACGTCAGCCACCACATCGGGCGGGGTCGCGACGATCACCAAATCTGGCGCGGGGTCGGTGACAAGGCGCGGCCGACCGGCACCGTAGTCGGCGGCGAGCGCGACCGTGGTCGGCGACGCGTCTTCGAGGGTCACGTCGACGCCGTGCTCACGCAGGCCCAAGCCGATGCTCGCCCCGAGCAAGCCGGCACCGATGATGTGCACCTGCGCGTTCACGCGGCTGGCAAGACCGTTGGTCGTTGCTTGTGTCACCGGCTGCCTCCTTCTCTCCCTAGTAATTCTGTCAGCTTGTGAGGCATTGCTCGCACAGGTTCGCGAAGATCACCGCCGGTGTGGGTTGCCCCGTGCTGCCACCCCGCGCATGCCCTTTGCGCCTTTGCCGTCTCCCGGGCGCCCCGCGGTGATCTGCGTGTCAGCCCGCTGTGTACGGTCTGTGATGTCGGTCGAATCGCCGCCAGCCGCCGCGCTCAGCAGCGCACCGCGTTCGGCTGCAGAGAGTTCGCGTAGGGTGCCGACTCGCTGCGCACCGAGGTGCAATGGGCCGAATTGGCGGCGCACGAGTTCGACGACGGGGTGGCCGACTTCGGCGAGCATGCGGCGCACGATGCGGTTCTTGCCCGAGTGCAACGTCAGTTCAACGAGCGAGTGCGACGATGACGCTCCCCCCGGCAGCAGCTTGGCAGCATCGGCACGAATTGGCCCATCAACCAGTTCGACCCCGTCTTTCAGCCGCTGAATGACGGCAGGGGTGACACGACCCCGCACCTTCGCCACGTACGTCTTTTGTACCCCGAACTTGGGGTGCGCGAGCTGATGGGCAAGATCGCCGTCATTCGTAAGGATGAGCAAGCCAGAGGTGTCGGTGTCGAGGCGACCGACGTTGTACAGGCGCTCACCAATCTCGTCGACGTAGGTTTGCAGGTCGGGGCGCCCTTGCTCATCGCTCATCGTTGAGACGACGCCGCGCGGCTTGTTGAGCACGAAATACCGCTTGGTCGCGTCAAGTTGCACGATGACCCCGTCGACGCGTACCTCGTCGGTGTCAGGGTTGATGCGTGAGCCAAGTTCGTACACGGTTTCACCGTTGACCGTCACTCGGCCACCGGCGATGAGCGTTTCGCAGGCTCTGCGCGAGGCAACCCCCGCGTGCGCGAGCGCTTTCTGCAGACGTGGCAGGTCGTCTGGCGAAACGCCGTCAGACGAAACTTTTTCGGGCAAGGCTGCGTCACTCACTCTTCGAATCCTTCGCTCGGGTCGCCGAGCAGCGGCGCGATGGGCGGCAGCTCGTCAATGCTCGATATTCCAAGGTAGCCAAGCAGCGTGTCGTCGGTGCCGTACAGAATTGCACCGGTTTCTGCGTCGTGCCCGACTTCGGTGATGAGACCGCGCCCCACCAGGTTGCGCACCACGCTGTCGACGTTCACTGCCCGCACTGAAGCGACCCCGCCGCGCGAGATCGGCTGCCGGTAGGCGATGACTGCGAGGGTTTCGAGTGCAGCCTGTGACAGCTTCGACGGGGTCTGCTGCTGCACAAAATCGGCGATGAGTGGATCGAGGCTCTGACGCACATAGAAGCGATAACCGCCGGCCACCTCACGCAGTTCGAAGCCGCGCACAGGCCCACCGGTCTCGCCACTGTAGTCAGCACTGAGCGCTTTGAGCTCTCGTCGCACGTCACGCACGGGTCGGTCGGTCGCGGTCGCGAGACTCACCGCGCTGAGCGGCTCATCAGCGATCATCAGCAGCGCCTCAAGCTGCTGCGCGAGGGTGTGAGCCTGTCTTGCGCGTGCGAGGTCGGTGGCCGCCTCGGTCTCGTCATCGTGGCTTTTAAGGTCGGGGGCCTCAAGATCACGAGCCTCAGCTTCACGGGCCTCAAGGTCATGACCGTCAGCGTCACTGGCACCAAGATCGAAAGCTTCTGCCAACGCGTCTGCCAGCGCCGTCTCATGCGTCATAATCGCCACCTAACGTCGAGAGTTCTTCGTCTGAGAACTCATTGCCGGTCCATTCGACGAGCAGTTCGCCAAGGGGTTCGGCTTGTTCAAACATGACTGCGTCACGTCGATAAAGTTCGAGGATCGCGAGAAACCGTGCCACAATGACACCGCGTTCGGCGCTCACATCGACTCCGGCGATCAACTCGCGAAAGCTGCGTGTGCCACCGCTGCGCAAGATTGACACCACGATCGCCGCCTGTTCGCGAATCGAGACGAGCGGCGCATGCAGGTGTTCGAGCCCGACGATCGGAATTTCGCGTGGCGCGAATGCGAGCGTCGCGATTGCCGCAAAGTCTGCGGCCGAGTGAGTCCAGGCCAGGTCGGGCCCGCGGTTTCGGTATTTCTCGTCAAGGGCAACTTGGCGCGGGTGCCGCGATTGTTCGGCTTCGAGTCGCTCACGAAACCACGCACTTGCGAGCTTGAATGCGCGGTATTGCAGCAGCCGGGCAAACAAGAGATCTCGCGCTTCAAGCAGCGCGACGTCATCGGCGTCGACGACCTCGCCCTGCGGCAGCAGGCTCGCGATCTTGAGATCGAGCAGGGTGGCGGCGACGACCAAGAACTCAGAGGCCTGATCGAGGTGGTCGAGGCCCTGCGCTTCTAGCCTTGCCAGATAGGCGATGAATTCGTCGGTGACGAGGCTGAGCGATACCTCGGTGATATCGAGTTCGTGCTTCGTGATGAGGCTCAGCAAGAGGTCGAACGGTCCGTCGAACACCTCGAGCGTGACACGAAACGGGACGGTGTCTGCCCCTTCTGCCCCCGCTGCCGCTGGGGCTCCGACGGGCTCGCTAGTCACTTGCACGGTGAGCGCCTTCTAGGCGACGGTTTCGCGCATCACCAGTTCGCGCGCGAGCTGCAGGTAAGCTTCTGAGGCTGCGTTGTCTGGGGCATAGTCGAGAATAGGTTTTGCCGCGACCGACGCGTCTGGCAGTTTCACGGTGCGCCCAATCACCGTGTCAAAGACCTTCTCATCGAAGGTGTGCACGACACGTTCGAGCACCTCTCGGGCGTGCAGGGTGCGGGGGTCAAACATGGTGGCGATGATGCCGTCGAGTTCGAGTGAGGGGTTGAGTCTGTCGCGCACCTTGTCGACGGTTTCAATGAGCAGCGCGACACCTCGCAGCGCGAAATACTCGCAGGCGAGCGGAATCAAGACGCCATGACTCGCGGTGAGCGCGTTCACCGTCAAGAGGCCGAGAGACGGTTGACAATCGATGAGATTCACATCGTATTCGTCGCGCACCTTGCGCAGCACGCCAGCGAGAATCTGCTCGCGCGCAACCTCGCTGATGAGGTGCACTTCGGCGGCCGACAGGTCGATATTTGCGGGGATCACGTCGAGGCCCGCGGTCTCAGTCTGCTGAATCGCGTCGTGCGGGTCTTTGACATGCCCGAGCATCAGATCGTAAATCGTCACCACATCGTGCGCAGGCACCCCGAGGCCCGCCGAGAGCGCCCCCTGCGGGTCAAAATCAACCGCGAGCACACGTCGACCATAACGGGCGAGCGCGGCACCAAGGTTGATGGTCGTCGTCGTCTTGCCCACGCCACCCTTTTGATTACACATCGCAATGATGCGGGCTGGGCCGTGGCGCTCGAGTTTCTTCGGCACCGGGTAGAAGCGTAGGGGGCGACCCGTTGGGCCGGTATTCGACGTGCGTTTTGCCACTGCAGCACCCCTCTCGTTTGCGCTTCTGATCTACCGGTTTATCCTAGCGGGTGCGTGGCATCTGGCGACCAAGGCCCGCCGCACGCGCTCGCCGCCGACGACGACAACGACGACAACGGCGCCGCTACAGTTTGGCACCCGGGTTGAGAATACCCTTCGGGTCAAACGCGGCTTTAATCGCGAGCTGCAGTTCGCGCACCCGCGGCGACAGCTCGCCGTCAAGTGCGGGCAGTTTCTCGACGCCGATGCCGTGCTCGCCTGAGATCGTACCGCCAAGCGCCTGCGCGGCCGTCAACAGCTCGGCCTGTGCAGCGTGTGCGCGCGCCGTATGGTCTGCGTCTGCCGGGTTATAGGCGACCACGGGGTGCAGGTTGCCGTCGCCCACGTGCCCGCCGATCGAGATGATGACATCGAATCGTTTGCCGATTTCGGTGGCCTCTTCGACGATCTCTGCAAGCGCGCTTCGGGGCACCGCGATATCGCCGTTGAGCGAGCCGCCGAGGTAGGCCTGCATCCCCGGGTGCAGTGCGCGTCGTGTGGCGAACAGTTGGTCGAGTTCTTCGGGAGTCTCGGCCCTGCTCATACCAATTGCATTGTGCAACGCAAAAATGTCAGCGAAGCTGTCGAGCTCGTCGTCCACGCCCACACGCGCATCGGTGACGGCCAACAGCCAGGCACGCGCGGCCGCAGGCACCTCGATGGTGGGGTCGTAGCTGCGAATCGCGTCGAGCGCGACATCGTCGAGCATCTCGAGCACCGCCGGAACCTGCTGACCCGTCGCCACCTCATTCGCCGCGTCGAGGGCGTCTTCGAGGGTGGCAAACATTGCCGAGACGCCCCGGGTTGGCCCGGGCGCTGAACGCAGGCTCACGGTGATCTCAGTGACGAGCGCAAGCGTGCCCTCCGACCCCACAATGAGTGAGGTGAGGTCGAGCCCGGCAACCGACTTGATGGTGTTGCGCCTGGTATTGATGACGCTGCCGTCGGCGAGCACCACCTCGAGCGAGCGCACCGAATCGCGCGTTACCCCGTATTTAATGCAGCGCATGCCGCCGGCGTTCGTCGCAATCGTGCCACCGATCGAAGCGATATGCGACGACACCGGGTCGGGCGCGTAGAACAGCCCTTCGCGTTCAGCGGCGGCGGCGAGCTGTTCAACCAACACCCCCGGCTGCACGATTGCGAGCCGTTCGAGCGGGTCAATGGCAATGATCTTTCGCATTCGCGAGAAATCTACGAGGATCGCCCCCTCGGTTGCCGATGCAGCTCCTGCGAGCGAGCTGCGCGACCCCTGCGGCACGATCGCCACACCGTGTCGGTCGGCGATGCGCACGACAGCTTGCACTTCTTCGGTGGCGAGGGGGCGCACAATCACGAGCGGTGAGCCGCGCCGCACCCCTGAAGTATCGACGCCAAGCTCAGTGAGTGATGCTGCGTCGTGCACGACGGCGGCGTCTGCGCGAGCGCCGAACGCACTGCGCAACTCAGCAATCACCTGAGCAGCGTGAGCAGAGGCATCGGTGTGTGGCAGCGTAGTCATCTCTGCGCTCCTTCAAACTGCAAAATATAGAGCCCAGCGTTGTAGTCGGTCACATAGGCGCGCAGCTGGTCATCAACGAATACGTCAAAGCTTTGAATTACGTTCGGCCTGCCCGGTCGTGTGTCAACCATCTGGGCGGGAGCTGGCGGCACCCAGGCGCCAACCTCGACGGGCTGAAACGGGTCGCTCACGTCGAATGCACGCAGGCCGGCGTTCTGATAGGTCGCAAATATCAGGGTGTCGCTTTGAAAACTGCCCGGGCGGTTCTCGTGCAGGTTGTGCGGGCCAGCATGCCCGCCCTTTGCGGTGTAATCGACTTCGGCGGGGTCAGCAAACGTCGCAATGCTCAAGGGGTCACTCGGGTCTTGAATATCGAACACCCACGTGCGTTTGATGCCGTCGGCGGCGTTATCGGCGATGCCCTCGTCTGCAACAATCAGCAGGTCTCGCTCGGGCAGCGGCAGCGCAGTGTGCGTCGCTCCCCCAACGCGCCCCGTCCAGTTCTTCCACGACAGCAGTTTGGGCGCTGCACGATCAGCGACGTCAAGCAGGGTCAGCCCACCGTCGCGCCACGACGCATAGGCAGTGTCGCCATCAACGATCGCGTGGTGCAGACCATACCGCCACGTTTCCGTGTCCCAGCTTGGCGTTTCGCCTGCGGCCTGGTGCATACCCGGCAGCCACCACCGCCCCACGATCTGTGGCTTGGTCGGGTCAGCCAGATCGATCGTCACCAAGATGTAGTCGGTGAAACCGTCAAGCAGCGCAGAGGCGTATGCCCAGCGACCACCCATGTACCAGATTCGGTGCAGCCCGACACCCTCAACCGGCATGAACGCAATCTCACGGGGCGAGCCGGGAGTCGAAATATCAAACACCCTGCGCCCTGCCGCGTAGCCGCGTGCTGCGGCGAGCGCGGGGTCACCCCCCGAGCGCCCGT